>JBCCUW010000455.1:0-3759 GCA_039196385.1 Pseudomonadota bacterium | reverse complement strand
TGGCGACCAATGTTGCGGAAACCTCGCTGACGGTGCCGAACATTGGTTATGTCATTGATCCTGGCATGGTGCGTATCAATCGCTACAGCTACCGTTCCAAGCTGCAGCGCTTACCGATCGAACCGATTTCCCAAGCCAGCGCTGACCAGCGCAAAGGGCGTTGCGGACGAGTAGCGCCGGGCACCTGTTACCGCCTGTATGATGAGCAGGATTTCATGTCTCGGCCTGACTTTACGGATCCGGAAATTCTACGGGTTAATCTGGCTTCGGTGGTGTTGCAGATGCTCGCGTTTAAGTTAGGCAAAATCCAGAGTTTTCCTTTTCTGGATCCACCCGACCCGCGTGCGGTGCGGGATGCACACACGCTGCTGCTGGAATTGCGGGCGTTGCAGCACGACAAATTGACCAGAACGGGTCAACACATGGCGCGCATGCCGGTGGACCCACGCCTGGCGCGTATGCTGGTTGAGGCCCAGGAAACGGGCGCGTTGCGTGAGATGTTAATCATCACGGCTGCTCTGGCCATTCAGGACCCGCGGGAACGACCCGTGCAAAAAGCCCAGGCCGCGGATGAAATGCATGCCCAGTTTGCGGATGAGAAGAGTGATTTCTTCAGCTACCTGAACCTGTGGCAGTGGTTGGAGGAACAGCGTCAGGCGCTTACCCGTAATCAGTTCAATCGCGCCCTGAAGAAACGGTTTTTGCATGCTCAGCGTGTCCAGGAATGGCGCGAAGTGCACCGCCAGTTGCGGGTGGTGTGCCGCGAACTGGGGTATCGGGAGAGCGATCAGCGCGCGAGCTACGAAGCTGTGCACACCTGTGTTATTGCCGGTGGACTGAGCCTGGTGGCGCAACATGATGAGCGTGGCCGCTATCACGGGGCGCGCAATCTGAAGCTGCGCATTTTTCCCGGCTCCGGGCTGAATGGTAAAACGCCGCGCTGGCTGGTTGCGGCAGAAATTGCGGAAACGTCCAGGGTCTACGCCCGTAACGTGGCGGCCATAGAACCCGGCTGGGTGGAACGTGTGGCTCCCCATCTGCTGAAGCACCACTATAGTGAACCGTTCTGGAGTGTCAGCCGCGGCGAGGTTATGGCACACAAGAACAGTTCCCTGTATGGGTTGCGCCTTGTTGAACGCCGGCAGATCAGTTTCAGAAAGATCGATGAGGTGGTGTGCCGGGATCTGTTTCTGCGCGAAGGCCTGGTGGCTGGGCAGGTGAAACAGCCGCCGGACTTTCTTACCGCCAATCTCCTTGAGATTGCCCGAGTGCAGGAACTGGAAGCCAAAGGCCGGCGTCGCGATCTGTTAGTCAGTGACGATGAGATCTACGATTTTTATGCTCGACGGATACCCCAGCACATCTCGCGGATGTCGGATCTGTTGCGCTGGCTGAAAAGGAACCCGGCTGCAGATAACACTCTGCGCTTGTCCCCGAATGACTTGTTTCGAACCCGCACTGGCCTGGTCAGTGAAGATGATTTCCCTGGTGTTATTGAAACACAGGGTGTGCGACTTAAGGTCAATTACCGGTTTGCACCTGGTGAGCAGGATGACGGCCTGACCGTAACGATACCTGTTGGCTTGTTGAACGGCGTGCATCCGGCCTGGCTGGAGTGGTCGGTGCCGGGTTTCCTGAATCCTCTGCTTGAACAGTGGTTGCGCGCTTTGCCCAAGGCGCAGCGCCGCCAACTGGTGCCACTGCCGGAAAAAGTGGCGGAGCTCACGGAACGTATGCTCGCTCCAGGTACCTACCGGCAGGGTCGCCTGTTAACCGCGCTGGCCAACCTGCTGAGGGATACGTATCGGGTGCAGGTGACTGAGGCGGATTGGGATCGACAACGCGTCGCTGAACATCTGCTGCCTTATATCAAGGTGGTGGACAAGAGCGGCAAGGTGGTCGGGCAGGGTCGCGATCTCGGCCTCCTGAAAGAGAAACTGAACGACACCTCTTCACAGGACCGGCAAGTTGACCTGGCCGCTTACGATATTCGCAACCTGCAGGAATACCCTGAACAGGCTGTCCCACCACAGGTGATTGTCGGCGGGGCTGATAATCCGGTGATTCGTTATCCGGGGTTGCAGGATGTAGCAGGTCAGGTGAACCTGGTGGCTTTTGCAGATGCGCGAACGCGTGATCAGCAGGCGCCAGCTGCTTATGGCCGCCTGGCACTGCAACAACTGGGCCGGGTGACGGGTTACTTCCGCAAAGAGTTGGACAAGCACCCTCAGTTGGGATTGCACTATGCCACGCTCGGTAATGCGGACGAGCTTAAAGACGAGTTGCTGCGGAGTGTGGTCTGGTATTGCTTCTTCGAAGATCAGCCATTGCCAAGCGGTCGCGAAGCATTTGCACAGCGTTTGCAGGAATGCCGGCCGGCGTTGGCCGGCATGTTCAACTCAGTGACGGCGGAGTTTGCTGAAGTGCTGGCTTTACGGTTCACCTGCGTGCGCAGCCTTGACCAGTTGACGTCCAAGGCTTACGGCAGTAGTTGCACGGATATCAGAGCACATCTTGATCACCTGGTACCCAAAAACGTTCTGGCCACCACGCCAAGCAGGTACCTGGTTTTGCTGCCTCGTTATCTGCGGGGCATTGAACGGCGCATAGCAGGTTTAAACGGTCATGTACCGAAAGACCGCAAACTCATGGCTGAGCTAGAGCCATTGCTTCTGCGGTTGCAAGCAATTCACGACGCAGACCTCTTCGAACACGCAACCTATATGTCACTCAGGTTTTATGTGGAAGAATTAAGGTTGAATCTGTTTGCTGAAGGTCTGGCTCGGCAGCGGGTCAAGTCGCACCCCTTGGACAAAGAACTTGGAGCGGGCTGGAAAGCCTCGGTAAAAAGGGTTGGACAGGCCCTGTTGCTGGAGGAGCAGCGCCTCGGATTGGCGTGATATGCCCACTTTGCTTGATTAAGTGATATTGTGAAGCTTGATGTGAACCATTTGCCGATCACCGGGTCATATCATCAACACCGGCGTTTGCAGTACCGGTGTTTGCTGAATAAGCGAACTAGCAAAAAGGCAAAAAGCTGTAAAAATCCGATAGAAATATTGATACGCAGCGCTACTACGATTAATAGTAACCAACGGGCCATTCAAAGAGGGAGCCTGTAACATCACAAGTGGAGATTTAACCCCTGATGAATAACGACAAATTCGACCTGAAGATGAAACCAATTGCCGCCGCAGTGGGTACTGCGTTTGTGGCCTCGTTGGCAACCGCGAGCATCGCACAAGCTGACGACAATCTGTTTGTTGCTGAAGACCTGGATCGCGGTTACGACCTGCTGGCGCAAGGTGAAGGCAGTTGTGGCGAAGGCAAGTGCGGCGAAGGCAAGTGCGGCGAAGGCGACGACGGCGGCGAAGGTAAGTGCGGCGAAGGCAAGTGTGGCGAAGGTGACGACGCCGGCGAAGGCAAATGCGGCGAAGGTAAGTGCGGCGAAGGTGACGACGCTGGCGAAGGCAAATGCGGCGAAGGCAAATGTGGCGAAGGTGACGACGCTGCAGAAGGCAAATGCGGCGAAGGCAAGTGCGGAGGCGCGGCCTAAGCAGCCGGTTGCTGCATTACGGCGTTTAGTCGAATGCTGAACCCGGGCATCGTTCCAGCCAGTGGCAGCGGGCTTGGCCTGCGGCGGGGTATGTTACCCATGCTGCAGGACCTGCAAGACACCGATGTCGACTTTATGGAGGTAGCCCCGGAAAACTGGATTGGCGTTGGGGGGCGCGGGGGGCGCCCCAACCAAGACAACAC
>JBCCUW010000454.1:0-3767 GCA_039196385.1 Pseudomonadota bacterium | reverse complement strand
CGACCACGTTGAACCGATGTTGTCGGGGTTCCCCGTTTAAATGGTATGTCAGCTGCGCAGGGCCGGGTGACTGAGACAGGGGGATGCCGACAATCGCGTGTTGGCGGTAAACCATTGCCGGACGCTCAGCGAAGGTTATCTCGCTGGCGCCGTCTGGCAGCGCCCACACGTACACGCCGCCGGGGACAGGATCAGTCACAGCGTTGTCACTGGTCTGGGCTCGCGCTGCTGCGGCTGCCATGCTCAACAGGCTCAGTGCGAAAAACAGGCTCAGTGCGAACGGAAGCGCCTGGCACGGGGCCGGGGTCGGGGTCAGGGCTCTCATCCGAAGCGCGCCGCAGAGACTTGCGCTAACCACTGGATTGGCCGTCGACCGGGTCGCTGATAAAGGGTTGTCCGGGTGCAACTGAAATAACCTCGCTGATGAAAGTGCCGTTGTGTAGTTGGGTCGTCACCCGCTCGCCCGTGGCTATTTGTTCCACACCCGCCAGAACCTGGCGTTCAGTGTTGCGCACCACGGCATAACCTCTGGCGAGCGTGGGTAACGGGCTGACAGATTGCAACATGCGCGCCAGGCTGCTCAGGCGGGTCTGGTCGTGCTGCAGGTTCAGCTGCATGGACTGATGTAACCGCTGGCGTAATTGCTGGGCCTGGGAGCGCGCCATCTGCAGCTGGCGCCCAGGACCATTGTGCTGCAAGCGGTTTTGCAGCAGCGCACGATGGGTGTGCAGTTCGCGCAGTTGTCCCTGCAGTGCGCGTAACAGGCGGTGATTCAATTCATCCATTTTCTGATTGGCCTGGTTGACGGCATGCGCCGGCGTCACAAGTTGGGCGCGTAATCGAGCGATCCTCAGGTGCTGGAGTTTGGCTTGCTGTTGCCACAATTGCCGCAGGCGCCTCTGCACGCTGCGTAAAGTCTGTTGCAGCTCCATGGCATCGGGCACCAGAACTTCAGCAGCTGCAGATGGGGTAGGTGCCCGTACGTCAGCCACATAATCGGCGATGGTGACGTCAATTTCGTGACCGATGCCCGCCACCACCGGAACCGGACAGGCTGCTATGGCCCGGGCCACCGGCTCCAGATTGAATGCCCACAGATCCTCCAGGCTGCCACCCCCGCGGCTCAGCAGCACGGCATCCGGCGCTACCCTGCCGGCCCACTCCAGTGCGCGGATGATATCTGCCTCTGCGCTGCTACCCTGCACCAATGTGGGTATCAGGGTCACCTGCAGGGCTGGAAAACGGCGCCGCCAGACCGCCAGAATGTCGCGTAACGCGGCGCCGGTGGGTGAAGTAATCACAACGACGTGGCGCGGGATCGCGGGCAAAGGCTGTTTGCGCTCGCTGGCGAACAAACCGGCAGACGCCAGCTTTACTTTAAGTTGCTCAAAAGCCTGACGCAACGCGCCTTCACCGGCTGCCTCCATATGGTCTGCCACCACCTGAAATTCACCGCGGCCCTCATACAGACTGACCCGCCCGCGGATCATCACCAGGTGGCCGTCGCGCGGCTGTAATTGGACGGCGCGATTGCGATTGGCGAACATAGCGCAGCGAACCTGGGCCTGTTCGTCTTTGAGGGTAAAGTACCAGTGGCCGGAGCGTGGCCTGGCGAAGTTTGACAGCTCGCCGATCACCCAGACCTGGGTGAATTCCTGTTCGATGGTGAGACGCGCACGCCGGTTCAGCTGACTAACGGTCAGCGGCGTCTGTTTCTCAGGAGCAGGCATGGCTGATAGGTCTGGCCTCGCTTGAATGGCATGTGGTGCCGGTGGCATGCATGATCGCGCAACATTGGGGCGCAACATCGCGGATCGCGTGCGCGAGTATTTTACATATGTCCCGAGTAAAAGTAGAATGCCGCTTTTGCGGGGTCCTAAATGCTGCGTATTGCATCTGACGCACTGACTTTCGACGACGTCCTTCTCCTTCCTGCCTATTCCCAGATACTGCCTTCCGAAGTTTCGCTGCAAACCCGGCTGACGCAGAACATCAACCTGAATATCCCCTTGATGTCATCTGCGATGGATACGGTGACCGAGGCGCGGCTTGCCATTGCCATCGCCCAGGAGGGGGGCATTGGAATTGTGCACAAAAATATGAGTGTTGAGGCTCAGGCGAAAGAAGTGCGCGCGGTCAAGAAATTTGAGTCGGGCATTATTCGCGACCCGGTGACGATCGGACCTGAAGCCACCCTGAAAGAGCTGTATACCACCACAATGGATCATGGTATATCCGGCGTGCCCGTGGTCTCGGGAAGCAAGCTGGTGGGCATTGTAACGAGTCGCGATTTGCGTTTTGAAGATCGCGTGGACGCCAGTGTGAAAGACGTGATGACGCCAAAGGCGCGCCTGGTTACCGCTCTGGAAGGGACCGGCTTTGATGAAATAACCCGGCTGCTGCACGAACACCGCATTGAAAAGGTCCTGCTCGTCAACGAACAATTTGAACTCACCGGCATGGTGACGGTTAAGGACATTGCCAAAGCGCAAGCTTTTCCGCGTGCTTGTAAAGATGAGCTGGGCCAGTTGCGGGTTGGCGCCAGCGTAGGCACCAGTGGTGAGACCGACGACCGGGTTGCAGCGCTGGTTGAGGCCGGCGTAGACGTCGTGGTAGTGGATACGGCACATGGTCATTCCCGCGCGGTATTGGATCGCATCGCATGGATCAAACAGACTTACCCGAATCTGGAACTGATTGGCGGTAATATAGCCACTTATGATGGCGCTAAGGCGCTGATTGATTCGGGCGTGGACGCTGTCAAGGTGGGCATTGGCCCTGGCAGTATCTGTACCACGCGGATTGTCTCCGGCATTGGTGTTCCGCAAATAACGGCATTGGCTGAAGCCAGTCGTGCAGCAGGAGAAGCGGATATCCCGATTATCGCTGACGGCGGGGTGCGTTACTCTGGCGACATTGCCAAAGCCATTGTTGCGGGTGCGAGCTCGGTCATGGTAGGTAGCCTGCTGGCTGGCACGGATGAAGCGCCGGGTGAAGTCGAATTGTACCAAGGCCGCACCTACAAATCGTATCGTGGCATGGGCTCCCTGGGGGCCATGTCACAGAGCAACGGCAGCAGCGACCGCTATTTCCAGGAAGTTGAAGGTGACGGCCGGAAATTAGTGCCGGAAGGCATTGAAGGGCGGGTGGCTTATCGAGGCCCGGTGAGCCCGATTGTGCATCAGCTGATGGGTGGCTTGCGCGCCTCCATGGGTTACACGGGCAGCAGCGATATTGAAACCATGAGAACCCAGCCCGAATTTGTCAAAGTCAGTGCCGCCAGTATGGTTGAGTCGCACGTGCATGACGTATCTATCACCAAAGAAGCACCCAACTACCCGCTGAGCTAGGCTGAAATTAGTGCAGAATATTCATGATCAGCGCTTGCTGATAATTGATTTTGGATCCCAATACACTCAGCTGATTGCGCGGCGCGTTAGAGAAGCTGGGGTGTACTGCGAAATTTATCCGTTTGACGTCCCTGATGACTTTGTCAGTGAATTTGCCCCCCGCGGGATTATATTGTCGGGTGGTCCGGAAACCGTGACAGTGGGCCAGACACCGAGAATTCCTGAGGGTGTATTGCGCAGCGGTGTTCCCATCCTGGGCATCTGTTATGGCATGCAGGCCCTGGCCAGCCAGTTGGGTGGTACGGTGGCCAGTTCCAGCCAGCGTGAGTTTGGCCATGCCAATATCGACGCTGGGAGCCCCAGCAGTTTGCTCGATGCTTTGGGCCTGGCACCGGAAAAATCTGTAGACGTCTGGAT
>JBCCUW010000453.1:0-3771 GCA_039196385.1 Pseudomonadota bacterium | reverse complement strand
CTGGTAGGCGAGCTCCTGCTCGCGACGCTGGTTCGGCTGGTACCGCAGTTTCCTCCGCTTGGACCGGCGCGTGAGGAGTTGTGTGAACAAGTCCGTCTGGCGTTGGGTGCAGAAGACGACGACTAGCGCCGGTCGGGATCAGCAGACGTTGATTGATTGTCCTGCAGCAGACGCTCGATAGCGACTTCACCCAGAGGTTGTGGGTGTTTAACCGTAACGCTGGCGTTCCATTCTCGGGAGAAATCCCGATCCAGGGAGCTTTGTATCACGCCTGCCAGGGTCATGGTGCCCACAGCTCCCAGGCTGGCCAATGCAGCGTCTTTGTGGCTGTCCCAGATATCGCCCTGGATGCCCAGGTAGGCCATGCCCACATCACCGGCAAAGAGGATGACCACCAGCCATTCGAATAACTCAAACAGCAAGGAAGTGGACATGACGACAAGGACCGGCAGCAGGTAGCCCCAGAAACCGCGTACATCTGCGACACGCAGAAATACTTCGCGCACCGGGTAAGCGGACAGCACGCCGTACAGAGCGTGGACAAACCGATCGTAGTGGTTCCGCTGCCAGTCCATCTGATTGTTCAACGAGTAACCAAAAATGTCCTCCCACCAGATATCATAAGGGACGCGGGAGTAGGTGAAATGCGCGCCAATTTCGTGCAGGCAGAGAAATATGAACAATGCGGTGTAGGAAATGCGGGACAGAGGTAGGGTGCGGTAGCTGAGGAGCAGGATAGCCACCAGAGCCAGCACCGGTATGTTTTCCAGCAGCCAGGCACCGCGCAGCCACGGCTGCCACGCTGCGGCCAGCCACACCAGTGCAAAAAGCGCCAGCAGGCAGCCGGCGTAAATGTGTTGCGCACGTGACAGATGGGCGCCTGTCCTGCGGTGGGGTAGCATGGCGCTGTGTTTAGCCCGACGTTTCTAGTGGTGGGGCGGGGGCCGCCGCCAGAGCATTGCGAATGGCGAGAAACTCCATGAAATTGTCAAGATCAAGAATACCCACCTCTTGATCGCCCTGCACCACACACAGTAGTTTGGCAGTGCTGCTGTTGAGGGCCTGCAGAGCGTTGGCCATGGGCGCGTCTGCATCGATGCTGGGTACGTTGGTAATCATCCAGTCGCGCACCAGGCCGTGACTACCGTCGCTGTGCAGACCTTTCAACAACTGACTCTGGGTCAGTACCCCGCAGATTCTGCCTGTGTTAACGACGGGAAAATCCTGCTGGCTGCCGGCCAGTAAGCGCTCAACCACTTGGGAAAGTGATTGTTGCGGGATAAGCGTGTCATAGTGGGTGAGGGTCGCTGCGCGTACCGTGGCGTGCGCCAGCGCCGACTTGGTCCGCTCCGATTGCAGCTCTGCCGCGGCGCCAATCCATATAAATACCGCGATGATGACTAACAGAGGGTTGTACATCAGCCCCAGGAAACCCAGCACGAAGGCAATGGCCTGACCGTATTTGACGGCGGTTTCAGTGGCCTGGGCGTGGTTACCGCGCCAGGCCAGCAGCGCACGCAATACCCGGCCGCCATCCATCGGCAGTGCCGGGATCATATTGAACGCCGCCAGCACCAGATTGGCGGCCAGCAAACGTTGTACCAGCGACCCTTCGTCCCATGGTGCGACAAGATCCCCGTTGCTGCCGCTGATAGACAATCCGACCCACAGAATGGCAGCAATCGCCAGGTTCACTGCAGGTCCCGCCAGGGCGACCGCCATTTCCTGGCGCGGGTCGTCCGGCATTTTCTCCAGGGCGGCGAGACCTCCTATGGGCAACAGCGTAATGTGCCGAGTGCGGATTTTGTAGTGTCGTGCCATGGTGGCGTGACCCAGTTCATGCAGGATAACGCAGGTGAACAACGCCAGGATGAACCCCACCCCTTCAAGGACTGCCGCAACGGTACCGGCCAATTGCCAGTAGGCCAGGGCCACCCATCCTAACAAGAGAACAAACGTTATATGCACGTAGATGTCGACACCGGCCACCTGAGCCAGTTGGATTGACCATTTCATAAACCTGTCATCCGGATGCTGCTGCCCGTTTATTGTCTTCTACGTAGGTAGCGAAACGGAATCGTGGAAAACCGCAGTGCTGGCGTGCCGTCGACGGGTCAGCAGCTAAGATCTTAGGTACAACTGCGGATTTGGGAAACTCTGGCATTCGAGGATCATGCTGAGCAGATCGCTTGTCCACGTGCTGGTCTGGATGAGCACTGAACTAACCGCACCGCAGCGTGCGAATTGAAAATGGATTAATTGATAAAGTGGAGACTGATGATGACTGAAACAGCACAGGCTGAAGGATTTCCAGAGCGCCTGGCGCATATCCGCAGCAATCTTGGGGAACTGAATCAGGCGCAACCGGAGACCATGGAAGCGTTTGCCCGTTTACACCGTTCGGCTACTGCGGAGGGTGCACTGGATAACAAGACCAAGGAACTGATTGCACTGGGTATTGCGGTTGCCGCCCGGTGTGATGGCTGTATTGCCTTCCATGCCCACGATGCGCTGCGCGCTGGGGCCAGTGCAGCGGAAATCAACGATGCGCTGGGCGTGGCGATTATGATGGGTGGAGGCCCATCGCTGGTGTATGCAACCCATGTGGTGGACGCGGTGAAGCAATTTGGCGGTGATATAGCCCCTGCTCTGGAGTCGGTAAATCCGCAGCAAGCGTCATGCAGTGCGTATCTGACCAGTGACCACCACTTTGATTAAGCGTGAAGCGGGGTAGGGCTTTACCCCGCTGAAGGCTCTCTACCCCGCTGAAGGCTCTCTATCCCGCTGAAGGCTCTCTATCCCGCTGAAGGCTCTCTACCCCGCTGAAGGCTCTCTACCCCGCTGAAGGCTCTCTACCCCGCTGAAGGCTGTCTACCCCGCTGAAGGCTCCTCGTAAATAGAAGGCTCTGCGGCGCTTTCTTCAGTGATTTTGCGGCCCAACGCTTCGAACTCGGGGATGTCCGCGTCAGCCAGCGGTCGCATGTATTCTTTGCGTGCCAGGGCGGCTTCTATGTATGGCGCCAGTTCCGCTGCTTTTGCCGCTTCCCGGCTGGCCTGGTCCGCCTTGAACTCCGGCATGACTTCCCGGGCGAACAGCTCCAGCGAATGACAGATGTCGGCGTGTTTGTTATTCCCGGCCTGTTGGATAAAGGTCACCTGATCAACACCCACGTCAGCGAACTTGCGCAGGTGGACGGCCAGATCTTCGGGTGTGCCGATGCCGCCGGCACTGCCGGACAAAGCGTTGTTGTAGTCTGTTTCCGCCTTGTTCATCTGTGCCTGCCGGGCGCGTTGGAAGTTCTCCCAGAGGTTGGTGCGGCCCGGCTTGTGGCTGCCGAAGCCGTACAAACTACCCAGCGCGTAGCCGAAAAACTCAAAACCTTCCAGGCCGTTGCGAATGGCCAGTTCGCGATCTTCGTGGCAGGAAAAACTGGAGACCATGCAGATATTAGCGTTGACCGTATGGCCTATGGGGACACAGGCTTCGCTCTTTATAATGCTGTAGTACTCATCCACCCAGTCTTTGGCTTCCAACGGGTCGACGAACGCAAACGTCAGCGCCCCGATACCCAGGCGTGCTGCCATGCGGATGGTGTCCCGTTGCGAACATGCCACCCACATGGGAGGGTGTGGCTTCTGCACGGGTTTTGGCACTACATTCCTGCAGGGCATGGAAAAGTACTTGCCGTCAAAACCCGGGTACGGATCCATGGCGAGCATGTTCGCAATCTGCTCGGTTGCCTCCAGATAGATATCGCGTTTCTCTGCCGG
>JBCCUW010000452.1:0-3782 GCA_039196385.1 Pseudomonadota bacterium | reverse complement strand
CAAAGATGCCGAGCACGCTGCCCAGTCCGAGAAGGAACACCAGAAACATGGGGTCAAAGCCCGCCAGATTCAACTCTCGCTGGTAACTTCCCAGTAGTGATTGTAGCGGCGGCTCAATAACCAGCAACGTGATCGCGATCAACATTGCCGCAATCACCCCGCCACCAAAGCCATACAGACCTCCAAAATACAGGAACGGTCGTCGTACCTGGCCCTGGGTGGCGCCTACCATTTTGAGGACCCGCAGCTCGTCCAGGCGCGATTCGATAGCCAGACGCACCGAAGAGGCAGTAACCAGAACCGCGCCAAGTCCAAACAGAACACCCAGCATAACGCCAAGGCGGCTCACTACCCTGGACAACTCGCGCAACCGCTCCAACCAGGTTTTTTCCACCACGACTTCCGCGACACCTGGCAGCGACTGACTCTGGGTCATCAACGCTTCCAGCTCAGCCAGGCCAACCCCACGGGCGAAACGCGCCTGCAGCGAAGCGGGTAGAGGGTTTTCGTCCAGCACGGCCAGAGCATCTGCAAGGCCGCCATCTTGACCATCTATGCCGCTGTAAGACTTGAACTCCGCCAGTGCCTCATCCGCGGTGGTGACTTCAACGCTATCTATCCCAGTCTGCCCGCGCAGAAAAACTGCCGCCTCATCGATCTGCGCAGCCTCTGCGCCCATGTCGAAATAGACACTCAAGCCAGGCCGACCCTGCCAGTCGGCAGACATCTGCATCATGTTCACCTGGAGAATCCACAACCCCGCCGGTAACGCCAGCGCGATGCCCACCAGCAGCCACACCAGGAAACTGGTTGCAAAGCGAGCGCTGATAAAGTTAAACGACTCCATTGCCACCCGTCGGTGATCCCGCAGCCAACCGAGAAACCGCCAGCGGTTGGCGCGCCAGGGGTCAGACCGGTTGGCCTTACGCTTTTGTTCGCGCCGCTCAGCACTCATAAGACAGGCCCACCTGGATCACCGTACCGCAGGGTCCGCTAAAGATTGCGGATCCGCAGACGATTCACCACTCGTTTCCTGAGCAGGCAGATCACTAACCACCCGCCCGTGTTCAAGGTGAAGAATCCGAGCCCCCATGTCGGCAATCAGCTGGACGTCGTGACTGGCGATGATGACCGTGGATCCAACCTGATTAAAGCGCGCAAACAGATCCATAATGTGGCGGGAAAGGTCAGGATCCAGGTTGCCCGTTGGCTCGTCCGCCAGGAGTATTTTCGGCCGCGTGACTACCGCTCGGGCAATGCCTACGCGCTGCTGCTCACCCGTAGACAGGTGCCGTGGAAACAGGTTTTCTTTGCCCAGCAGTTCCACGCGGGTTAGCGCCGCGCGCACGCGCCGCGCAATTTCACGACCGGGCATGCCGGTCACCCGCAAAGGCAAAGCTACGTTGTCAAAAATACTGCGCTGGGCGAGTAGATGATGATCCTGAAACACAACGCCAAGATTCTGCCGGTAATGCGGTAGACGCCGGGGCGCCATCGCGCCAATGTCGACGTCATTCACTAACACCCTACCTCGGGTTGGTTTGTCTGCCCCAAGCAACAGCTTCAGAAACGTGCTCTTGCCGGCGCCGGAATGGCCGGTCAAAAACGTCATTGAACCCTCGGCGAACTGCACGGAGACATCGGTCAGCGCCTCATGACCGTTGTCAAAGCGTTTGGTTACATGTTGTAGGTCGATATGCCCCACGTTTAAGCTGTTCCTGCCCGGATCTGCTGCAATGTTATTGCGCTGACTGATGCACTAGCCCGCTTCCAAGTTGTCAACTGGCGCCAGCAGCGCTTCAACAAAATCATCTGCGGTAAAACGGCGCAGGTCGTCAATCGCCTCGCCAACCCCGATATAGTGCACTGGCAGGTTAGCTTCCGGCAGCGCTGCGATTGCAAAGATCACACCGGCTTTGGCGCTGCCGTCCAGTTTGGTAATCACTAAGCCTGTCACCTGGACTGCTTCGTGAAACAGTTTGACCTGGCTGAGCGCGTTCTGCCCCACGCCCCCATCCAACACCAGAATAACTTCGTGGGGTGCGCTTTCATCCAGGCGCTTAACGACGCGATGCACTTTTTTAAGTTCATCCATCAACTGTGCCTTGTCCTGCAGCCGCCCTGCGGTATCGACCAGCAGTACGTCCGCGTGCCGCGCCTGTGCTGATTGCACCGCATCAAAGACGACGGACGCACTGTCAGCACCTGTCCCCTGGGCGACAACCGGCACATCATTACGCTCTCCCCAGGCCTGCAGCTGTTCCACCGCCGCTGCCCTGAATGTATCGCCGGCCGCCAGCATGACATTTTTGCCCTGCTGTTGCAGCTGCTTCGCGAGCTTACCGATTGTGGTCGTTTTGCCAACGCCGTTAACCCCGACAAAAAAGATCACATGAGGTTTGGCTGCAGCAGGCGCCGCCAGCGCACTCAAAGGCTGTTCCAGCGGCTGCAGCTTGGCCGCCAGCAATGTGGCCAACGCTTTGTGCAGCGCTCGCGTATTGTTCAATTCCTTACGCTGCACGCGCGGGGCAAGGTCCTCCATAATGGCCTGGGTGGTTTCTACTCCAACATCGGTGAGCAGCAGGGCGGTTTCCAGCTCCTCCAACACCGTGTCATCAATTTCGCGCTCGCCCAGAATAAGGTTGCCTACCCCTTCAGCGAGCTGGTTACGGGTTTTTTTCAGGCCGCTGCGCAGGCGGGTCCAAAGACCTCCACCCGCATCACTATCCTGTTCTTGTTCGCTCATGTTGTCCTACCACTGACCGGTTGCGCGGTGCGCACTGAAACCGGCGATTACATCACGCCACTCGCGGAATACCAAATTCTGCGGTGCCACGTGGCGCCAACGCATATACTGCGCCCACATGTCCAGAAAAACGCGCCAAAAAAGCACCCCGAGAAAAGGGGCGTCGTTACAGGTCCGCATTATCGGTGGTAAGTGGAAGGGAAGAAAGCTCAACGTCACCGGTAATGCTGATTTAAGACCGACGCCGGGCAGAAGCCGTGAAACGCTGTTCAACTGGCTACGCGCAGAACTGATCGGCAGCCGCTGCCTGGATCTGTTTGCCGGCACAGGCGCACTTGGGCTGGAAGCACTGTCACAAGGCGCCGGCCAGGTGACGCTGGTGGAGAACAACCCACAAACCTGCCAATCATTGGCAAAGATCATCGAGGCGCTTGGCAGCAACGCAGACATCCGGCTTGTGCAGAGTGACGCCATCCGTTTTCTCAAGCAGAGTGCGGAGGGTAAACCGCCGCCAGCCTGGGATATCGTCTTTCTCGACCCGCCGTTTCAGCGCAACGAGCTGATCGACGCGGCCATGGTGCTGCTACACGAAAACGCGCTGGCCGGCGAATACATCTACCTCGAAGCCGCCACCGCTGCACAGATCAATCAGATGGCTGAACGTTACGCATGTACGGTTTATCGCACCACCCGGGCCGGCGACAGTCATGCCGCCCTGCTCCGACCACACAAAGCCTGTTAAGCTGATGGGGCGGGTATTTCCGGCTTGCAGGCGGACGGGGGCAAAGCTAGTATCGCCGCTCCTGGGTGCTGCCCGTTGCTGCTAGAAGAGGCAACCAGCACGACGGTTAAAGAGCTAACGACAACAAAACATAGATCAGAGGGGGACGGGTGCAATGAAGGTGGTGGTCTATCCAGGCTCATTCAATCCCATCACAAATGGTCATACCGACCTGGTACGCCGGGCGCTGAATCTGTTCGATCACGTGGTCCTGGCCATCGGTACATCCGCGCAGAAAGACCCCAAGGTTGATCT
>JBCCUW010000451.1:0-3783 GCA_039196385.1 Pseudomonadota bacterium | reverse complement strand
GTTTGGTCTGGGTGAGCTATCCAAGGTGATGCTGATCATCATTGGCATTGCACCATTCATTATTCGCGAAATTCATTTGCGCACCCGCGAAATACCTGCTGAACAGCTGATCAAAGCCCAGACTCTGGGAGGGAATTCGTCGCAGGTGGTCTTTCGTGTTCTGCTGCCTCAGATTACCCCCCGCCTAATTGGCGCGGTGCGGTTAAGTCTGGGGTCTGCATGGCTTTTCCTTATTGCGGCTGAAGCCATTGCATCAACGGATGGCCTGGGATACCGGATCTTTCTGGTACGCCGTTATCTGTCTATGGACATCATTCTGCCCTACGTTATGTGGATCACTTTCCTCGCCTTTGTCCTCGATCAGATTCTTATCATGACCAGCCGTAAGTGTTTTCCCTGGTACCACGCCAATGACTGATTCGCCTACGATTGATTCACAACAGCCTGATTCACAACGGCCTGCTTCACAACCAGCCCCACCGCTGATTGAACTGAAACGGCTGGGTAAATCTTACGGTTCCAACCGGGTGCTGGAAAACGTCAACACCACTGTGGAAAGCGGCGAATTTATCACGTTAGTCGGCACATCGGGATGCGGCAAAAGTACATTTTTAAAAATGCTGCTGGGCATCGAAACCGTCACCACCGGCGAACTGTGCATCGACGGCACGCCTATCTATCCTGAGCCAAGCCCGGACCGGGGTATTGTTTTTCAACGCTATTCCGTATTTCCGCATCTCAACGTCAGACAGAACGTGGCACTGGGGCGAGAGATGGACGCCAACCCAGTCTTTGGCAGGCAGTTCGGCCGCAAACGCAATGAGACCTTTGCAGAAGCAGACCATTGGCTTGAGGCGGTAGGTTTATCCGCTGCAGCCGACAAGTATCCACACGAATTGTCCGGCGGCATGCAGCAACGCCTGGCCATCGCACAGGCGCTACTGAAACAACCCCGTATCCTGCTGTTGGACGAGCCGTTCGGTGCGCTCGACCCGGGCATCCGCAAAGATATGTACCAGTTGGTGCTGCGGTTATGGGATGAACAGAAGCTCACGGTATTTATGGTCACCCACGATCTCTCGGAAGGCTTTTACCTGGGTACGCGACTGTGGGTATTTGACAAAACCCGTCACGATCCCCACGAGCCTGAACTGTATGGCAGTACAATCACTTATGATCTACCGGTACACATGCCGACTGGCGAACGCCAGGCCAATGCCGCTACGATAGACGATCTTGGGGGCACTGCTGACCTGGACGACGTCCCGGCAGCATCCGCAGTATCAACCAGCGCATGAATCGGGGACAGGTCATGAGCGAAGCGGACAATCAGAGCGAAGCGGATAATCAGAGCGAAGCGACAACAAAGAGCAGACCCGCTCCTGAACTGATTTATCAGACCACGCTGACCAGCGGCCACCACTGGTCCCTGCCCATCCGGCGGGGCTACAGCTTAAGCATGCAGGTCGTCAGCGGCCAGACCAACGTAGGTATGTTGTTCTACAACCCCACCCTGTTGCACGAAAAGTATAATGCGCCAGACACTTTAAAATGCCAGCATACCTTTCAGCTGAGCGCGGGCAATTGCCTGTACTCCGATATGGGCCGCATCTTCTGTTCGGTGGTTGAAGACAGCTTCGGTGGCCACGACACCGTTTGCGGCAATCTGAACGCACAGCAGGTGGCCGAACGTTGGGCCGGCCGGCACTACCAGAGCCAGCGCAACGAATGGGCGCAGAACGGTTACGACAGCTTTGTCACCGAGCTGGCCAAGTACGGCCTCAGCGGCCGCCACATGGCAGGCAATATCAACTGGTTCAGCCACGTGGCCGTGGACGAAGCCGGCAATATGGCGCTCAGCGACAAGTCAGCGGCAGGCACACACGTGACGCTGCGCTTCGAAATGGACACGCTGGTGCTGTTACATACCTGCCCGCATCCCATGGACATGAGTGAAACCTACCCCAATGCAGAAACCGCCTTCACCATCACCAGGGCAGCGCCGGTGGAGGCTTCAGATCCCTGCCTGAATCACTGTGAAGAAAACCGTCGAGGTTTCCGCAATAACGCCCTTTATCACATGGAACCGGCTTATGATTGAAGAAAGCCTTCTCGCGCCCGCTGACGCCATCTTTCAGGCGACCGTTGACGCCGGCGAATACTTTATACACACCCTGCGCGCCGGTCAGGTGTTTCGCATTGTCGATCTCGAAGGTAATCAGGCCGCTGACACGTTGTTTTACAACGCCAACGACGTGGCAGAACGCTATTGCGCCAACAATACCATCCGCGCTCAGGGCAACATTTACCTGACCACCGACTCCGTGCTGAAAACCAACCTCGACAACAACCTGTTACAGATTGTCGCGGATACCTGCGGTCGCCACGATACCCTTGGCGGCGCTTGCGCCACCGAATCGAATACCGTGCGTTACGATCTGGAAAAACGTACGATGCACGCCTGTCGTGACAGCTGGATGTTGGCCATCCAGGAGCAGCCCCAGTACGGGCTGGACAAAGATG
Organism: Pseudomonadota bacterium; assembly: GCA_039196385.1. GTDB lineage: Bacteria > Pseudomonadota > Gammaproteobacteria > Pseudomonadales > Azotimanducaceae > UBA4421. Next base: position 1,260 of record JBCCUW010000451.1, on the reverse strand, counting down.
ACATTACGCACAACATCAATTTTTTCATGAACGTGCCGGTGACCACCGATGGTAAACTGACGTTTGCCGACGGTATTTCAGCACCGGGAAAATATGTAGAACTGCAGGCTCTCATGGACACCGTGGTCTTAATTTCAAATTGCCCACAGCTGAATAACCCGTGCAACGGGTATAATCCAACGCCGATCGAGATTCTTGTCTGGGACGGCAATACTAATTGACCTCCGACAGACCATCTGACGGCGCGACTGATTTGTTCACCACCCACTGCGGGACGACCCGCAGGGCGTCATAACAGAGTGGGACGGCCCACATCCAGGACACCATGTTGCAAACTATTCTGGTTGCCAATCGCGGCGTTATCGCGGGCAGAATCATTCGTACGCTCAAAAAACTGGGCATCACCTCCATTGCGATCTACCACTCTGAAGACCAGGCATCGCGTTATGTCCGTGACGCCACACATAGCGTGTGTCTGGGTTCGGGATCTGTTGCAGAAACCTATCTGAACGCAGAGCTGATTCTGCAGATTGCGCAGCAGTACAACGTTGACGGTATCCATCCGGGTTACGGATTTCTCAGCGAAAACGTGGCCTTTGCGCAAGCCTGCACCGCAGCCGACATTCAATTTATCGGCCCCACACCGGAGCAGATCACGGCGTTCGGCTTAAAACACGAGGCCCGGCAGATTGCTGAAGCGGCGGGGGTACCCTGCATTCCGGGCTCACCTTTGCTGGACTCCGTCACCGATGCCTTACAATGGGCCGAGCAGATCGGCTACCCGGTGATGTTAAAGAGCACTGCCGGCGGCGGCGGCATAGGTATGCAAGCTTGCGCTGACGCAGCCACCCTGCAGGAGGCCTGGTCCACCGTGCGCCAGCTGGGTGAAAACTTTTTTTCAGACAGCGGTGTTTTTGTCGAAAAGTACGTTGCCCGGGCAAGGCATATCGAAGTGCAGGCTATCGGCGACGGCCGGGGTACCGTGGTCACTCTGGGTGAACGGGACTGTTCTGCGCAACGCCGCAATCAGAAGGTCGTTGAAGAAACACCCGCCCCCAATCTCACCGAGGCGATCCGCACTCAGCTTTATGCAACCGCTGAAGCGCTGTTAGCCAGCGTCAACTACCGCAACGCGGGAACCGTTGAATTCATCTACGACACCGATTCAGAAAAATTCTACTTCCTGGAAGTGAACACCCGTCTGCAGGTTGAGCATGGTGTAACAGAAGAAGTATGGGGTGTTGATCTGGTGGCGTGCAT
>JBCCUW010000450.1:0-3789 GCA_039196385.1 Pseudomonadota bacterium | reverse complement strand
TTTCAACAACGCCAACAAACAGCACTTTTCGGTTAGGGACACTTACTTTCAACTACTCGAAGATCAACGTCTGGGTGCTCAGGTGCATGAGGGTATCTGGCTGGATATAGGCACTCTGGCCCAATACGAAGCCGCCCGTCGCGCCGCAGAACAACTGCGGAATTGACCCCTGCGCAGGGCTGCTTTCGAATACCACAATTGCAGAGATCGCCTATGCTTAGAAAGACATGGGTTATCAACTGTTACACAACAACTGGTTCGGCAAAGCGCTGGGCTTTACCTGTGCCTGGATCTGGGCGCCGGACAATGACGCACAGCTGTCAATTCTGATTATTCTCGGCATTGCCGTTGGCCATCTCTACGATGCCTGGGCGCTCCAACAGGCCAGTCAGCAGGCACGCAAAACTACCTTACCGCCGCTGATGGACACGCAATCTGCAACCACTTCAGCGTACGTCCAGTATTTGTACAGCGCCCTGGGATACATTGCCAAAGCTGGTGGGCGCGTGCGCACCGAACATATTCAATACACAGAACAGTTGATTGCCCGCAACGCCAGCAGCCCTGCCAACCGCCAACAGGCCATCAGTTGGTTTGACGAAGGGAAACGCGGCAGCGCCAGCATGGCAAAGCTGGCAAGACAGTGCTGGGGCAAAGACCGCCAGAGCCAGCAACAACGCAATGTTATTCTGCAATGCATGTGTGACATGGCATCCATAGCGCCCAGCAATCCTGGATTGAATGCTTTGAAACATCTGGGCGTGTTGATCGGCTTTGCGCCCGCACTGATTGGCAAAGAGTTCGGCGCGGCAAAAAGCCGCTCAGACACAACTGCGCACTCTGGCGCAAGTAGTCACGGCACAGCGCCAAGAGCAAGCACGCAACGGCCCTCGGGCACACACCGTCGCACGACGCAACAAACCAATCAGAGCAGGGCCAACGCCGGCAGGCGCAGTTCGGAACGAGACAATACATACAAGCAAGGCGCCAGCACTCAAAGCACCTCCACGCCACAACCCCAGGCGGAGCTACCCGAGGAGGTCGTCGCCGCCTACCGCTGCCTGGATCTTGCACCACCTGCCACGCCGGCACAGGTGAAACGCGCGTACCGGCGCATGGTCAGCCGCTATCATCCTGATCGTCTGGCCCGCAACGCGACAGTTGGGGAAGTGAAACATGCAGAGCAGCGTATGGTGGAGATGCGCCAGGCCATGGAAACCCTGCAGAAACATCTGGAAGTTGGTTAACAACTACTCCAGCACGACAAAGACCGGTAGAATGCCCGGCCCATGAAACCCTGGATTGCCCCCTCTATACTAGCTGCCGACTTCGCCCGTCTGGGTGAAGAGGTTAATGCTGTGCTGTCAGCCGGCGCAGACATGATTCACTTCGACGTGATGGACAACCACTACGTGCCGAACTTGAGCGTTGGGCCGCTAGTCTTGCATTCGTTGCGCAATGCCGGCATCACCGCCCCGGTTGATGTGCATCTGATGGTCAAACCGGTAGACAGTCTGGTCGAGGCCTTCCTGCAGGCTTCACCAGACATCATTACCGTGCACCCGGAGAGTACAGAACATCTGCATCGCACCCTGAGCATGATTAAAGAAGGGGGCGCACAGGCGGGCGTGGTGTTTAATCCGGCAACACCGTTGGACATCCTGAATGAATGCCTGGACCTGGTGGACCTGGTATTGATCATGTCGGTGAACCCTGGTTTTGGCGGGCAAAAATTCATTGACGCTAGCCTGGGGAAAATTGCTCGCGCCCGCGCGCTGATCGACACCGCTGATCACGATATCAGGTTACAGGTTGATGGCGGGGTCAAAATCGACAATATCGGCCGGGTAGCTGCCGCTGGCGCCGACACCTTTGTGGCCGGTTCAGCTATCTTCGGACAAGCTGACTACACCGCAGTAATTAACTCGATGCGGGCGGAAATAGATCGCGCGATTGCGGTCTGAGAGCGCCTGATTGCATCGATGAGCTGGCGGCAACCCTATTCCGGATATCTGTTCGACCTTGATGGCACCTTGATTGATACGGCGCCGGACCTCAACCGGGCGTTGAATCACACCCTCAGCCTGCTGCAACTGGCGCCCGTTGACGAGGCAATGACCCGGCACTGGGTGGGACATGGCGCACGCGTAATGATTGAACAGGCGCTGGCATTCCACAATTTGCAGCCTGACAGTGTTGGCCTGGGGATGGACCGCTTGTGGCAGGAGTTTCTGGACTACTATCACGCGCATATTGCAGATTTCAGTCGGCCGTATCCCGGTGTGGTCGAAACGCTGCACCAGTTACAACGCAATGGCGCGGTGCTGGCCGTGGTGACGAACAAACATGCTGACCTCAGTCGCACCCTGCTGACAGAACTGGACTTGCTTCACCACTTCCATACGCTGGTCGGTGGCGATACCTGTACGCGTCCCAAACCCCATCCAGAACCCATCTGGCACTGCCTTGAGCAGATAGGCCTGACAGCCCAACAGGTTTTGTTTGTTGGCGATTCGGCCACCGACGTTAACGCTGCCAAGGCAGCCGACACCCGCGTGGTTTGCATGCGCGACGGCTACAATCACGGCATCGACCCCACCACACTGGGCGCTGACGAAGTGATCGACAACTTCAAAGAGCTCCTGTGTGAATGACTCCACATTCCCGGAGCGGCGTGCTAATCTTCAGCGCATTCAGTGAGTGAACTGTGATGAATTGGGTTTTTAGTAACTGGGTTGTGACCTTAAGAATTATTGCGTTTAACGGTTGGTGGCGTTAGCCCACTTCGCCGCGCATGCCCGTGCCCGGGTCAACAGCCTCAGCACAATGGGCCCAAACCCCTGGTTACCCAAAAGACTTATTCGCACATGAACAATTCTGCTCCCAAATACCGCCGCGTCCCTGTGGTTGTCGAAACACTCGCCGACCTGGACACCCCATTATCCGTTTACCTGAAGCTGGCCAACGCCCCATATTCTTATTTGTTAGAGTCTTCCCAAGGGGGCGAAAAATGGGGCCGCTACTCGATCATCGGCCTGCCCGCCCGCACCGTTATCACTGTGCGCGATCACCATGTCACCGTGACACATGATGGCGAAGTCATCGAAGCACTGGACGTTGATGACCCGCTGACTTTTATCGAAGCGTTTCAGGACCGTTATGAAGTTGAGGAGAGCCAGGACCTGCCGCGTTTCTACGGCGGCCTGGTCGGTTACTTCGGCTACGACACTGTACGCTATGTCGAAAAGCGTCTGCGTGAAACGACCCCGCCCGACCCACTGAAAACGCCGGACATCATGCTGATGGTGAGTGAAGAGGTGGTGATCTTTGATAACGTCAAAGGCCGCATGCAGTTGATCAGTCTGGTTGACCCGGACATCCCGGGGGTCATCGAGAGCACGCGCACCCGCCTCCAGGAACGCGTGCGCATACTGCAGCAACCAGTACCTGCTATCGCTGGTAGTCAGGCCAACCAGAAGATTGAAGAATCCGATTTTGTGTCTGAGTTTGGTGAAGAAGCGTTTCAGGATGCCGTGGAGCGCATCCGCGAATACACCCGTGCGGGTGACGTCATGCAAGTGGTACTGGCACAGCGTATGTCGATTCCATTCACCTCCCCCGCCATCAACCTGTACCGCGCCCTGCGCAGCCTTAACCCCTCGCCGTACATGTACTTTATGGATCTGGAGGAATTTCAAATTGTCAGCTCGTCGCCAGAAATTCTCGCGCATCTGGAAAACGGCCGCATCACCAACAGACCGCTGGCCGGCACCCGCCGCAGAGGTCACG
>JBCCUW010000449.1:0-3813 GCA_039196385.1 Pseudomonadota bacterium | reverse complement strand
GTCGATAAATGCGGCGCCCCAATAGTAAACATGGCCGATCAAAAAGCTCGGCGAAATACCCAGCTTCGCCATGCGTTCGATCTGTTCATCATGCAGAATACTGCAGTGTTCTATGCGGCAGCGCCGTGCTGCCGGATCAAGACCCTGCTCTGCGGCCAGTTCGTAAGCGTCGAGGACCCGGTCAATGGCCGCATCGCCGTTGGCGTGTACACAGACCGCCCACCCTTCACGCAGCCGCTGGGTCACCGCCTGATTCAACTCATCCACCTCGATGTAGGCGATGCCATGCTGGGGCGCTGTGTCGGTACCCTGATTGAGAAATGCCTCACGCTGCAGACCCGTACGCCCCTGATTGGAGCCGTCACTGACAATCTTCCAGCCAGTGCAACGCAACCACTCATCACCACTCCCCCAGCGGGCGCCCACCGCATCCCATTTGTTTGCGAGCACATGGCCAAGCGAATAGCGGAAGCGTATGGTCATCTGCTGGCTGTCACGCAGGGACTGATACAAATCCAACTCGCGCACGCCCTGAAACAGACCCGTACCCTGATCACACAACAGGGTAATCCCCAGCGTGTTGGCATGTTTAAAAACGTCGAGACAGGCATCCGCGACATTGTTCTGACGCGTATGGGGGTTGTGCCGGGCCACCAGCGCCATCGCAGGGCCGGCTTTTAACACGCCATTCGGTTGACCCTGCGCATCCCGGCCCAATTCAGCACCGGCGGGGTCCGGCGTGGCCGCATCCACGCCAGCAATTTCAAGCGCCAGGCTGTTGCAATAAGCAAGATGAAGAGACGCGTTGTAAACAAACACCGGATGACGGGTGCTGACCCTATCCAGCAGATCCCGGGTGAGGTAATCAGGCCCGCTCTGCAGTGAGGGGTCGAACTGACGACCAACCACCCACTCCCCGTCTGGGGTGCGGTCCGCCACCTGGCGCAGGTGATCAATGGCGTCGTCCGTACTGCTGAAACGAAACGGACCGACATTTTCAAAGCTGTGCAACATGGCCAGCGGCGCCAGGTGCATATGCGGATCGATAAACCCGGGCAAGACAGTTTTGCCCTGACAATCGATCGCGTCTCCGTCCGGAACCTCCGCGGGCGCATCAGCGCGTTGCCCGATCCAGGCAATGCGCCCATCTTTCACCCACATGGCATCTGCGCCGGGTTGGTTTTCGTCCATCGTGTGGACCTTGGCGTTCACCAGCCACACATCACCCTGAACCGGTTGTCTACGTTTATCCAGGCGCTGGCCGTGGGCCGCCAGATCCACCCCGGACTGTGCCAGAATCTCGCTGAAGACATTGGCACAGCAAGGGCAGGCAAAAGGGTCGGTACTATGCCGGGCGGGCACCAGACTGACCGGCAGTTCCGCCTGCCAGTTACCGTCGTGATCACTGGTTTCATCAAACACGCTACATTCCTCCTTCCCAATGCGTACAATTCTAACAATGGGTGCTCAATCCACACACTATGATATTGCCATTATCGGGGCAGGCGTGGCCGGCTTGAGCGCCGCCTATTTTCTCAGTGCGGGCGCCCGCGTTATTGTGCTTGAGCGGGAAAGCCAACCTGCCTACCACAGCTCTGGCAGATCTGCAGCGATGTATATCGAAGGGTATGAAAACGTGGTCGTCAGCGAGCTGACCAGCGCAGGGAAAGACTTTTTCTTCAGCCCCCCGGCAGACCCTGACGGCACAGCCCGCAACCACCCACTGGTCAAAGCCTGTGGCGGTCTCACCATCGCAGGGCCCGGGGAAGAAGCCCGCTTGCAGAAGTATCTGACCACCTGGCAAACCCACTGCCCCGAGTTAGCCCCTATCAGCACCAGCGATTGCCTGGCAATGCTACCCATCCTGAAGTCTGACTGGCTGCAGGCCGCAGCTTATGATCCCAGCTGGCACACCATTGATGTACACGAGTTGTTGACCGTCTATCAGCGCGGTCTGCGTCAACGCGACGGTGCGTTGCAGACAGGTGTACGCCTCGAATCTTTGACCCGCGAGGCTGAGGGGTGGCAACTGCACACCGCTGATGGGCAAATCAGCGCAAACATTGTTGTCAACGCGGCTGGCGCCTGGGCTAATGGTGTTGCTGGTCTGGCCGGCGTTCCCGCCCTGCCCCTGACCCCGCTGCGCCGCAGCGCCGCCATCATTCCCGCACCGGAGGGTGCCGCAGATTGGCCACTGGTACATACCATCAGCGAAAATCTGTATTTCAAACCGGAGAGTGGCGGCCTGATGATCTGCCCGCAGGATGAAACCCCCAGCGCGCCGGTGGACGCGGCACCAGAAGAAATGGATCTGGCGGTTGCCGCGGCACGATTTGAGGAAATTACCGATCATCCTGTGACCCGGCTGAGTCATCAATGGGCCGGGTTGCGCACCTTCGCGGAAGATCGTCGCCCGGTTGTCGGCTTTGATCCTGAATCTTCCGGATTTTTCTGGCTCGCCGGGCAGGGTGGTTTTGGCGTGCAGACCTCACCGGCTTTGGGGCAACGGGTGGCGGAGCAGATTCTGCACAATCGCCCGCCAGAACCAGAATTGGATGTGGCGCGCTATCGAGCGCGCTGAGCCTCAGCGGACAACGCAGCGTCAGCGCCGCGCAAGGTTTGGCCGCAGCAGCGCTGCCGCCAGCAACAAGAGCATCCCCGCACTGATTGAGGCCCAGAAGAAGTCGCCAAAATAATCCGCCAGCCGGCCCGACACCGCCGGCCCCAGCAGCTGGCCAAAAGCAAAGGCAGTGGTCATGGCACTGACTGCATACGCAATACGTTCGGGCGCTGCATAACGCGCGGCGCTGATGCCTAAAGCTGTAATGGCGGCAAACGTCCCGCCCAGCAGCACCGCTGCAACCATCAGCCACAGATAAGACTGACTGAGGCCTGCGAGCACCAAACCTACACACTCAACGACGTAGGCGATGCGCAAGGCATGATAAATACCATGTTTGTTCGCCCACCACTGCCACACGTACACCGAGGGGATCAAAGCCAGGCCTACCACAAGCCAGACAGATTTAGTATCCAGCGCGATAAAAGCCGTTTGTTGGCTGACCTGTTCTGCCTGCACCAGCTCAGCCTGTACCACTTCAGCCATCGCGACCAGAAAAGTGGCCGCCACCACGTAGCCATAACCAAACATGCCGTAACCCAGAACCACACGCCACAGCGCAATACCATTAGTACCATGATCTGCGGCAGCAGCATCAGGCGCGGCGGAAGCGGGTGCACTTGCAGACCAGCCGGACTCAATGGGATCACCGCTTAATAACAACCAGGCCACAAGCATTAACAGCGCCGCACACCCGCCGAGATGTTGCCAGTGCAGTGGCACCGTTGCAGGCTGGTAGACAATCACCATGCACAGCACAATGCCCAGCCCCACGCCGGCAAAGTGGACATTACCCAGACGCTCCGCACGTTCATTGGCCAGCACGTAGATCAGCTGCGTGGTCACCAGGACCAGACAAAAAGCGCTGGCCACACCGGATAGAAATCGCACGAGCAACCAGACCGGGAAAGTTGACGCCCAGGCGCCAGCCACTGTGGTAAGCGCACTCGCCATGAGACTGGCGGCGACCCACAGGCGCAACTGTGGATGCTGGGCGACGCGCGCTGCCAGCATGGCGCCTACCATGTAGCCGAGGAAATTGGCGCTGGCCACGTCACCGGCCTGAGCAAACTGCCAGTGGTAGAGTGCCACCATGTCCGGCAGCAGCGGCGTGTAGGCAAACCGGCCGATACCCAGGGCTGCAGCCAGCACCAGCGTGGCCGCGACAACCCAACCTACCGTTGGGTTGTCGC
>JBCCUW010000448.1:0-3831 GCA_039196385.1 Pseudomonadota bacterium | reverse complement strand
GCCAGCTGGAAAGATCTCACTTTGGTCACCATTTGGCCACCAAGGCGTGTTTCGAACACCAGGGTGTGGCTAAGTCTTTGATTTGATTGGTAGCTAGGGGGAGACTTGAACTCCCGACCTCAGGATTATGAATCCTGCGCTCTAACCAGCTGAGCTACCTAGCCATTTTGAACTCTGCCGTCGGTCCAGGCAGAAGGACGCGCATTTTCCTTACACCCCGGGGTGTTGTCAATCCGCCATCCGTGGCCCGCAAGCTAGGGTTAAGCCCCCACCACCAATGGCCTCGGCTTCAACAACCCATCCTCCAGAGCTTCCGCTGCGATCAGCTCGTCCAGCAGATCCAACTCGTAGTATTCATGGTCCAGCAGGCCAAAGGGTCCTTGCAGCAGATTACCTTCATTGTCCGCAGCGGCGGCACGCTCGGCCGCATCCAGATCGGCGTAAACCGCTCTGGCCTGCTTATACAACGCCAGGTGCGCCGGGGCTTCCAGCCGACACAGCCCCGGGATAATCCAGGCATCCATCGGTTGGTCCAGTTGGTGTTTGAAGTAGCTGGCAAACCCCTGTTCGCAGACGACGCCATCCATATAACCTACCGCAAACCACTGCTGCTCCGCCCGGGTGAGCTGGTCAAAAGCAACACCCCCTTTTTTGGCGGGCAGGTTGTAACACTCCTGCAGCAGGCCGTAATAATCAAACCAGTCTTCACGAATCTGCTCTTCCCGGTTTTTCGGCTGGAGTTGCTCTGGCCTGGCCAGATCCGGCCGGTTGCGCTTCTGCGCCTCCATCCAGCAGGGCGGACAGAGTGGCCGGGTAACCACCAGCCCTGTCATAAACGCCCGGCGACAGCAGGGACAGATACCGCTGTCTTCCAGAACTTGTGCGGTTTGCGTTGTCATTGTCGTGTTCTCCGTATGCCTGGCAGATCAGTATCGGTGGTCGTCGATGGCACCAACAGCCGTTGTCGCCCCGCCACGCTGTAAGTTATGCGCCCAAGGTTGGGCCTTGTTAGGATAGGGCTCCCCTGTTGCGGAGCATCCTCATGCAGATTGGCCTGTTTCCTTTTTGTACGGACTATTCCATGCCGGTGGATCAACTGGCGATTGCTGCTGAAGAACGCGGTTTTGATTCCATCTGGTTGCCGGAACACACACATATTCCGGCCAGCCGACAAACCCCCTATCCCGGCGGGGGTGAGCTACCCAAAGAGTACAGCCATACTCTGGACCCTTTTGTTGCTCTGGGTATTGCGGCCGGGGTCACTACCCGCCTGAAGCTGGCCACCGGAATTTGTCTGGCCATCGAGCACCAGGCCCTGACCCTCGCAAAAACCGTGGCGACGCTGGATCATGTGTCCAACGGTCGCGTTATTCTGGGCCTGGGTGCAGGCTGGAATCGCGAAGAAATGGAGCACCACGGCACAGAATGGTCGAGCCGTTTTCGCAAGTTGGAGGAACAGATGCGGGCGCTGCGGGAAATCTGGACCCAGGACGAGGCCAGTTTTCAGGGAGAATTTGAACAGTTCGAGGCCGTGTGGTCCTGGCCTAAGCCGGTGCAAACCCCGCATCCGCCGATGTTGCTGGGCGGTGAAACCGACCATACTCTGCGGCGCATTGTGCGGGTGGCGCAGGGTTGGCTACCGCGGGCGGTAAAACCGGAGATGGTGCTGGATGCTATCCCACGTCTGGATACATTCGCGCAGGAAGCCGGGCGCGATCCTGACAGTATTTCCATTTCTGTGTTCGCACCGCCGCCTAAAGACGACGTCATTCGTCAGTTTCGCGATACTCGGGTGGAAAGGGTGGTCTTGATGGTGCCGCCCAGAGACACCGACGATACACTGCGGCGCATGGATCGTTACGCTGCTTTTCTGCAGTAGGCGCCTGGTGCAGTAAGCGTCTCTGCAGTAAGCACCGCACCGCTAGGCGTTTTCTTTGTCGTACTGCTCCAACTGCAGCTTCAGCCGCACCAGCGCCGCCAGCGAGCGCACGCCGGTTTTGTGCATCACCTGACCACGGTGGATTTCCACCGTACGTTCACTGATATCCATCTCCGCCGCCATCACCTTGTTCGCCTGCCCTTCGCACACGCGCTCAAACACCTGATGCTCTCGCTCGGTTAAGCTGTTCACCAGTTCGCGCACCTTCTCGATGTTCTGGCTTTCCTCTACCTTCTGCGCATCCACAAACAGCGCTTCATTGATGCGGTCTAGCAATTCCTGATCGCGGAACGGTTTGCGGATAAAGTCCACCGCACCGCGCCGCATGGCTTCCACCGCCATGGGAATATCGCCGTGGCCGGTAATAAAAATAATCGGAATCCGGGCACCCATCTCCAGTAAGCGCTGCTGCAGTTCCAGCCCGCTCATGCCAGGCATGCGGATGTCCAGCACCAGACAGCCGTGCTGCAGGCTTTCAAAACTGTCCAGAAACTCGTCCGCGCCGGAAAAAGTCTGGTACTCCACGTCGACGGAATCGAGCAGCATGCCGATAGAATCACGCACTGCTTCGTCGTCGTCGACAACATACACTGTTCCTGTATCGCTCATTTGTCTCTACTCATCATTTTGCGCCAGGGGTATCTGAAAATAAAAACAGGCACCAACCTCCGCGTTGTTACGAAACGACAATACGCCGCCATGTTCTTCAATAATGGAGCGGCAGATCGACAGCCCCATACCCATGCCATTGCTTTTGGTGGTGTGAAACGCGGTGAATATTTTACCGGCCTGGTCCACCGCTACACCGGGACCACTGTCCACTACCAACACCTGAGCATATCGGTTGGCACCGTTTTTGCCGCCGGTGGTGTTGAGACCCGCATCGATCACCGTCGAGATAACCCGAATCTCACCCCCGTGGCGGCAGTCAATCTCGTACATGGCGTCAATGGCATTGCGAATAAGATTAATACCCACCTGCTGGACCTGTACCGGGTCACAAAACACCTGGGGGTTCAGCGGCGACAGATCAAACTCCAACTCAATACCGTGCAAGCGCGCATCACCCACCACCAGATGCCGCAGATCCAGAATCAGCGTGTTCAGGTCGACAAACTCACGCTGCCCGCCGACATTCTGCACAAACCGCTGGATGCGCTCGATCACTGCACCCGCGCGCAGTGATTGGTCGTTGAGCTTGCGCACCGCTTCCAGAATTTTGTCCGAACGCACCTCGGACTTCTCTAACAGGCGAATGCACGCTTGGGCGTACATCGAAATAGCGGTCAGCGGCTGGTTGATTTCATGAGCAATGCTCGCCGTCATCTCCCCCATCGTACTCAGCCGGCCCACCTGCGCCAGACGGTCGCGTTGCTCCAGCAGCACATCCTGCGCACGTTTCTGTTCACTCAGGTCGCGAATGATGCCGACAAAATACATGCCCTCCTGGGCACTGATCTTGCTGACCGCCAGGTAAATGGGGAACACACTGCCATCTTGCCGCAACGCCTGCAGCTCGCGGCCAATGCCGATGATTTTTGCTTCACCGCCCTGAGTGTAACTGTCCACATAACTTTGATGTTGGGATCGATAAGGTTCAGGCATCAGCATAGACACCGGTTGACCGACCAACTGATCCTCAGCATAGCCAAACATCTCCAGCGTGGCCCGGTTCACCGACAACATCTGTCCGCGCACGTCGATGGTGATAATGGCATCCACCACAGCGTCCAACACCACGTCGGTATTTTCCGCCAGCCACGACTGCCCTTTCAGATCCACGTTACCACCACGCTTAACTTCTACTGTTCACCTTGCTGATCCCTCCCTGCAGGCCACAACGCCAATTGGCCGCATGCACATATCACGCAGCGACACGTCAATCTATGATG
>JBCCUW010000447.1:0-3839 GCA_039196385.1 Pseudomonadota bacterium | reverse complement strand
GGTTGCGACGCGATCCCACAACGCCCACAGGGCAAGTCCAAGGGTAGCAATCAGTGCATAGTTAGAAACTAGTGCGGCAATTTCTATTCTCGTGGGTACGACCTTCTGCAGTCTGTCAGAGAAAGGTATCCAGAGGCTCCACCATCCCAAAAGTAGAACAGTAAAGAACAGTGTTGAGTAGAGAGATGCTTCTCTGCCATCGGAAATCCAATAGTATTCTTCTGCCCATGCGCACTCATACGATGCCGCGTAGAACAGGTTTGCGAGCCAGAAGACGAATCCCAGCAACAGTGACGAAACCGTCAGCGACCAGTAGGGTAACCGCAAAGACAACATGCTTTAACTGTATCAGTGGCGCATCGCTCACGCCAAAGCGCGAGAAGCAGCGCCTGTCTAAACCACCCGTCCCTGTTTGCGCAGAACCCGCAGTGCTTCGCGCTGCGATAACGCGCTGAGCGATGCGGCATGGGTGTCGACGTAGCTGATCACCCAGGGCGCGTCTGTTTTGGCGTACTCGCGCAACGCCCAGCCGATGGCTTTGCGGGCAAAAAAATCATTGTCCTGAATTGAGCCTTGAATAGCGGCGTGCAGCAGTTCGGTATCGGTTGCGGCTTTAAATTTCAGTTGGCACAGAATGCTGCTGCGCCTCACCCAGACATCCGCATCAGTCGTCCACGCCAGTACCTGGGGTCGGATCGGTTCGGGAAACTTTTCCAGAAGCAGGCCGACATGATTGGTGGCCAGCGGGTCGACGAAGTCCCACCAGGCCCCGTCAACAATCAGAGTGCGGGCCAGCGCCAACAGGTCCGGCTGCAGCCACTGCCGTTGATACGGCCTGTGCGCGAGCAGCAGCAGTGCGGCGTGCCGCTGTTCCCGCACCTGGGCGCTATGCCATAGATGCAGGACGGCTGCCTGCCATTGGGCGCTCGTGTCTATGGGGTGCAATCTAATCAGCGCCTTGCAGGTTTGCCGCAGCTCAGGCATGGCCAGACCAGCAAAGGGCATGCTGGACTTCATGTAAGCCTGTTGCTGCTCAGCGCGCATGGGGTCGCCACGCTGGGTAAACGCCTCGTTAAGCGCAGCCCCCAGATCGCGGGCCACGCGATCGGTGGGAGTCATGGCAGCTGCCCAAAGCCATCGCCTGCCTCAACAAAAGCAGCCTCTGCCTCGCTGGAGGTTCGTTGCAGCACCGCATTGCGATGGGGGAAGCGCCCAAAGCGCTTAATAATGTCGCGATGCTGCTGTGCAAACCGCAGTGTGTTGCCGTACAGCTGGCGCGCTTCTTTAGGGGCGCTGTCGCGCAGGTCGGTGAACAGCCCAACCGCCATATGCTGATCCAGCAGCGCTTCCGAATGTTCAAAAGGCATGTAGAAAAACGCTCTTTCGTCAAAACCCAGCGCACGGTCCTGGCCCGTGACAATCCCGTCACGGGCAGTGCTGAGGGCCAGCGCATCCCAGGCGAAAGCTGCGCTGCTACCGCGATGGATGTTGCGCGGTAGTTGATCACAAACCAGGATAAACGCCAGGCGTCCGCGTGCGGTGTCCAGCCAACTTTCCAGGCTGCCCTGCCTGGCCTGTTCCAGCCAGTGGCCAAACGCCTCAGTGCACTGTTGGTCAAATGTTGCGTCCGGGGTAAACCAGCGGGAGCGGGTGGGGGTATCGGCGATACCGTCTTGCAGGTCGCCGAACCAGAATTGCAGCAGCGAGTCGTATGGCGCGCCCACCCTACAACCCCCAACACTCCATATCGTTGGCGAACAGGATGTAACCATCGTATTCTTTTTCGATATGGCCGCGGCTCTGACTTTCGCGTCCGCGGGTTCGATTCATACGGTGGCTCAGCACCAGCATGCGCGCTTCCGCCTGATTGGCAATGCGTCCCAGTTGTGAGGGCAGCGCGTACAATTCCCGTTGGTTACCCCGCGCCACTTCTGCAATGGCGTGACTGGCCACCAGGGCGTCAGCGTTTTTGGCGAACGCCGGCATTACGTTCTTCTGGTTGTTGAAATCGCCAGTGACCACAATCGACATGCCGCCAATTTCCACCCGCCAGGCCAGCGTCGGTACGCTGCCGTGGTTCACCGGAACAGCCATCAGCTTGGTATGTTCGCTGGCGAATTGGGCCCACTGGCGCTTGCCCGTAGCGGGTACATTGCGTGTCCGCACCCGGTAGCCGCCACTGGATTTGTGAGTTAGAAAATCCTGCAGATGGGGGTAAGCGCCTTCTGGTCCAATCAGGCGCTCAACAAAGGTCTCCGTGTCGGGATATTGTGGCTGGTTGCTGTCGGGGCCCAGGATAATCAACGGCGCTTCACGTTCCAGGTAAGAAGAGCCCTGGATTAAACCCGGCAGGTCTGCCGTATGGTCAACGTGCAGGTGGGTGAAAGCGATCACTTCCAGATCGACGAAGTCGGCTTCCGCACGATCGAAAGCCACCGATGCGCCGGGTCCGGTATCAATCATCACGCGGGCTTTGCCATCGAGCCAGATCAGATAACTTGGCCCCCCCTGACCGTCATCCAGTTCTGGCCCCCCGGCGCCCAGGATCTGCAGCCATACGCCCGTGTCACCACACATCTCGTCAGCGTGCAGCGGGGTGCTCAACAGTATGGCAACAATCAGGGTGCTGAACTTTCTTAGTCTGTGAATCATGCTGGGCATAGGGTTCTCCTCACGGTTGTGGGTGCCGGCTTATAACTGTTCAACTTCGCGCAGAATCTGCGCCGCTGAGGCTTCGTCCGGCATGCGCCAGTCGCCCCGTGGGGATAGGCTGATGCTGCCCACCTTGGGGCCCGGGGGTAATGTGGTCCGTTTGAACTGCTGGCTTAAGAAGCGTTGGAAAAACTGCCCCAGCCAACGTTTGATTTCTGCAGGAGTGTATTCGTCCGCAAAACTCAGACACGCCAGCGTGTAGATTTTTGTTACACCACTGCCAAAGCGCATGAAGTGGTAGAGGAAAAAGTCATGCAGCTCGTAAGGGCCGACGATAGCTTCGGTGTGCTGGCTGATGCGGCCATCCTGTGGCGGAATCAACTCCGGAGAAATGGGCGTGTCCAACACGTCCTGCAGCACACCGGCCAGTGCTGTGGTGGCGCGATGTTGCGCATACCAGCGCACCAGATACGCCATCATGGTTTTCGGTACGCTGGCGTTCACGTTGTAGCTGGCCATATGGTCAGCGTTGTAGGTACACCAGCCCAGCGCCAGCTCAGATAAATCGCCCGTGCCGACAACCAGGCCGTTTACCTTGTTGGCATAGTTGAACAGAATTTGTGTGCGTTCGCGCGCCTGGGCGTTTTCGTAGACCACGTCGTGCTCCCCATTGTGCTGCAGATCCTGCAGGTGTTGTTGCACGGCGGCCTCGATGGAAATTTCGTGCAGGTGTACGCTGCAGGTCTGCGTCAGCTGCTGGGCATTGCCCAAGGTCTGGCCGGTGGTGCCGGGTCCAGGCATGGTCAGGGGGTGCAGGCTCTCGACCCCCAGCTCCAGTTTGTTTAACGTGTCTAGACAAACCAGATACGCCAGCGTGGAATCCAGTCCACCGGATAAGCCGATGACCAGGTTGGTCGTATGAGCAGCGAGCATACGCCGGGCCAAACCGGTGGCTTGAATGTTGAGAATCTCGCGTGCCCGTGCATCAAATTCGCGCTCGTCGTCCGGTACAAACGGGTGGGGGGTGTATTGCCTGTGCAGTGCTGTCAGCTGAACAGGCGATGCGGTACTGGTCTGGCAGCGGTAAGGGGTCGGGCGTGGACTGCTCGCGAAGCTGATATTCTGGGCACGATCATGCCGCAGTCTGTGGATATCCAGGTCAGCGACGATCTGCGTCCCCTGCAGGC
>JBCCUW010000446.1:0-3839 GCA_039196385.1 Pseudomonadota bacterium | reverse complement strand
GGTTTTGCCTCAGCTGTCTTCACTGTAGGTCTTGCCCACCCGGCACCGCTTAGTACTTTTGTACTACGCCACTCATGCCAAGAGAAGCCATCCGGTTCCAACAGAAATGCAAACACAAAACTGCCCGTTCGTTGAGTTTTCGTTGTTGAAATCGATGAAGTCTTGGTAGAATTGTTCGCCACAATGAGCCGTGTCCAGGGAGCCGCGACGGAGCGCGACGATTTGTTCTCACAAACCGCCGTCAAAGACACGCACGAGCGAAACGTTTAACGACGTTTTGCAACAGGGACTTCGCAACATTCGCAACAAAAGTCTCTCGGAACAAGGACAAGGAGAAGTTATATGAGTGTAATCATGAACCCCAGTCAGATAAAACGCCGCGAATACGCCGGCCTCGGCGCACTGCTCAGCGGCGTTGTCATCCTCTTGTCGGGTCTGCTGTGTCTGCTGATCTCGCTACCTATCAGTCTGCTGCTCATGGGCTTGGGCGCGGCGCTCGGTATCGCCGGGCTGACCATACTGCACAACATCCCTGATGTGATTGGTCAGCCGGAAGAGCTCTGGTAAATTCTGGTCAAAACCAGGCAAAGCCAGGCAAATCGCTCCAGGCAAAAACCGGACTAGCGCGTCACCTCACGTTTGAGGCTGTGATACGCACGATCAACGAAGTTCGCAGGGTCACCATATTCCGCATCGTATTTTGCCGTCGGTTTGGCAGCAATCACATCTGCCAGTGACGCCCCCTCCAGCACCATGTCACCAATCGTCTGGCGCATGTCAATCAGCATACGAATATAACTCTCCAGCCCGGCATAATCGGAAATCTCTCCATGGCCGGGGATCACCACGGTGTCCTTGTCGATCGCCGCTAACACCGCCTCGCAGAACGCGATCATGCCACTCAGGTCCCCACCATTGTCAGCGTCGATAAACGGGTAACCGCGATTGAAAACATCGCCCAGATGGACCGCGTTGTCGCCGCGGAACACCACCGCTGTATCACCCGTGGTATGTGCCGGGCCAAAGTGCAGCAGGTCAATCTGCTGACCGTTAAAGTGAAACTGCATCGCATCTTCGAACGTGATGACTGGCAACGCCGCTTCAGGATAGGCTTTCTGCTCGTACTGCATTGCCACCAGATTAATCACATGGTCATCCAGCATCATCGCCCGGGAATTGGCCTGACTGACCAGCCATGTGCCTTCTGGACCTAACGCCAGGTTGCCTTCTGCGTGATCAAAATGCCAATGGGTGTTCACCGCAAAATCCACCCCGTCGCCCCCAATTTCACGAATCGCAGCGTGGATTTTAGGCATCAGCTCCGGGAACTGATCGTCAACAATCAGCACACCCTGGTCGCCAACGCTTACCCCGATATTGCCGCCTATTCCAAACAGGACATACAGCCCGTCGGTGACCTTCTCGGTGCGGATT
Organism: Pseudomonadota bacterium; assembly: GCA_039196385.1. GTDB lineage: Bacteria > Pseudomonadota > Gammaproteobacteria > Pseudomonadales > Azotimanducaceae > UBA4421. The sequence continues at coordinate 2,405 of JBCCUW010000446.1, read as the reverse complement.
TCCGCAGTCTCAAAGTCCCAGCCGAACGCGGCAAGCAGCGCATCCAGATCCATGTGATGTTCATGCGCGGCACTGACGCTGGACCACAGCAGCAGAGTGCCCGCGAGCAGGCTGTGCCACACACCCATAGCGCTCTTGGCGCCCGTCATTGCATGTTTTGCGATTAACCTGAACATTCCCTTTCCCCCTTTATTTTGCAGAAGCCGAATGCAGAAAACACATTCAGCGCTGTGCAACGATAACTATATTCAGGGTTGCTGCCTAGTCGCATCACGGGCACACTCAGACCATGATCAAATATCTTGAGCGTACCAGAGAATACTATTCTGCCCAGGGTTACGATCCCTACCAATGGGCGCATTTTGACGAGGTGCCTTTCTGTCCGCCTGACCGGCCGCTGCAGGACAGCCGATTGGTCCTCATAACAACCGCAGCCCCATATCAACCGGAGCTGGGAGATCAGGGTCCAGGCGCAGCCTATAACGCCGCGGCAAAGTTTTTTCAGGTGTTCACCCAGCCGCTGGATCCTGTACCGGATTTACGCATTTCACATATTGGTTACGACCGCGTGCATTGTCAGGCGGACGATCCTAATACCTGGTTGCCGGTGGCACAGCTGCAACAAGCCGCGGCCTCTGGCCGCATCGGCAGTCTGGCGCCAGAACTGATTGGCGTGCCGACTAATCGCAGTCAACGCATTACGCTTGAGCAGGATGCGGTGGCGGCGCTGACCCATTGTGAACGATTGGCGGCAGACGTCGCCCTGCTCGTACCAACGTGACCCGTGTGTCACCAGTCGGTCAGTCTGATCGCGCGTTATCTGGAAAGCCAGGATATCCCCACCGTCATCATGGGTTGTGCTCTGGATATCGTTGAACATGCGGGTGTGCCCCGCTACTGGTGGAGTGACTTTCCGTTGGGACATTCTGCCGGCAAACCTCACAACCCCGAGTCACAGCAGGAAACACTGACCGGCGCCCTGAACCTGTTTGACGCCGCGACGCAGGCCCGGACAACCCACTACTCCCCCCAGGTCTGGTCCACAGACAACAGCTGGCAACAGGATTTTATGAGCACCGCGCACCTCAATCCGGAAAAAATTGCCGCCATGCAACGCCAGCACGAGGCGGACCGGGCTGCAGCCCTGAAGCTCAAGCAGGGCTAGCCGTATACCGATTGGCGTGTTCCGGGCGAGGCAACCAGATCATGGCCAACATAGCCGGCACGGTCAGTCCGTAGAGGGCCCACAGGGTCATGTTGTAGTTGCCGGTGAGGTCGTAACTCCAACCGGCAAAAACCGGAGCAAATCCGCCCAGCATCACGTTGAGCATAACAAATCCCATCACGCGGCCAAACGATTGCGCGCCAAACCGGGCGCTGAAGATCAGGCCCATCATGGGCAGAATGCCACCCCCGGCTACGCCCATACACAACACCGCAACGAGCAGTTCTTCGTAGGTACCCACGCGCAGCAACAATCCCAGTGCCACACACATGACCAGGTTGGCCAGCCAGAAGAGTACGCGATGATCCAGCCGGTCACCCAGACTGCCACAAAACAGTTTACCCATGACCATGCCTGCGGCACTCACTGTAATCAGCACTGCCGTCGACTCGTCGGTAGCACCGATATCCCGGGCAAAGCCACCCAGGTTGAATTGCAACGCGCCAAACGCCATGTTCAGTGGCACTAAAGACAAAAAGGGTAACCAGAAGAGCCGGGTCGTGAGAATTTCTCGGGTACTCCACCGATAGTCATCCGCCACTGGTTGCCCCCCGGTCGTTGACAGGGGTTCAGCAGCTGGTGGTTGGCGACGCAACACCAGCAAAGTGAGTGGTACCACAATGATCAGGCACAACAGCGCCAGATAGTGGAAAGTTTCCCGCCAACCGACTTCAACCAGCAGTCCGGCCACCAGCGCCGGCAACAACAGACCACCGACATTGGTGCCCATAGCTGATAAGCCCAAAGCCAGCCCCCGCTGCTGTACAAACCATTTGGCAACCATTGTTTGCGAGGCCAGGGTGCCCATCATGGCCGTCGACAGCGGCATCAACGTCGCATAAATCAGCCAGATCTGCCACAGCGCGGTGCTCCGCTGGACCAGCCACAGACCGGCGGCCAGCAATGCGACCCCCAACAGCACAATCTGCTGCATGGGAAAGTGATCCATGGCGCGGCCGATCATGGGACTGAGCAATCCCATACCCAGCTGCATGCCCGTGATGGTAATCATCACATCGCGGCGGCTGGCGCCAAATTCGTCTAGCCAGGGCAGCGAAAACAGCGCAAAACAATAAACCAATATGCCAACGCTGACCGCTTGAATAACCAGGCTGTACGCGACGATTACCCAACGATAATGCTGATCCGCCACCCTCAATCGGGCAAACCCAGAATTCGC
>JBCCUW010000445.1:0-3853 GCA_039196385.1 Pseudomonadota bacterium | reverse complement strand
CTGATCGCCGGTCAGCGCCACGGGTTCGGTCACTGCATAGAAGTGCTCTGCCGGATAGAGAGGAAAGTGCGCGCCCGCCGCTAAACCCAGATCCCGGCTCCACAAGCCGGCGCAGACAACAACTTGGTCTGCGTACACTTCGCCACTTTCACAGCGCACACCTACCGAGGTGGCTTGATCTACCAGCAATTCAAGGACCGGCGTGTCTTCCAGAATGGTCACCCCGCGCCGGCGCGCCAGTCGCGCCAGCGCCAGCGTGGTATCCACAGGATTCGTCTGGCCGTCTTGCGGTATATACACGCCACCCTGTAGATCTTCAGTCAACAGATGCGGCCAGCGTTCAGCTATTTCAGCGGCACTCAGCCACTGGCAGTCAATCGCGTTGTGGCGGGCCATGGCGGCCTGTTTCTGCAGTTCGAACGCGCGGGGCGCGTGGGTGGCCAGCGAAAGCGCCCCCGGCCGCTTAAAGCCCAGGGCTTCGCCTTCTGCCTGTATGGTTTCGTATAACTCACCACTGTACTTGGCCAGGCGGGTCAGATTGGCGGAAGCGCGCAGTTGGGCCACCAGTCCGGCGGCGTGCCAGGTGGTGCCGCTGGTTAATTTGCTGCGCTCCAGCACACAGATCGACCGCTCGCTGATCTGGCTCAGGTGATAGGCGATACTGCAGCCGATAATGCCGCCGCCGACTATAATGACGTCATAGTGTTGTTGCACAAGCGAGGTACTTGCAAAATGGCGATTTTGGCCCAATATACAGTCTTAAACCACTACGCGAGATAATATTTAGTCATGGTAGAAAGAGCTGTTTCTCAAGCATCTGTTGCCGGCCTGTCGGAACTGGAGACCAGTAAAGTTCTGCGCAACACCTACATGTTGCTGGGCATGACATTGGCCTTCAGTGCCGTCACAGCGGGCGCTGCGTCGCTCATGGGTGTGGGGATGATCAATCCGTTCCTGTTTCTGGCTGGTGTTTTTGGCCTGAGTTTTCTGGTGCACAAAACGGCCAACAGCGCTATGGGCCTGCTGTCTGTATTTCTGTTTACCGGCTTTATCGGGTTCTTTACTGGCCCAGTATTGACGGCGGTGATGCAGATTCCCCACGGGGCGCAGAGCGTCATGATGGCGCTAGGTTCAACGGCGGTCGCCTTTGTCGGCCTCAGTGGCTACGCCCTGGTCACCAAAAAAGACTTCAGCTTCATGTCCGGCTTTATCCAGATTGGCCTGTGGGCCATGCTGGGCGCCATTGTGTTAAGCCTGATTTTTGATCTGGGTGCATTCCAACTGGCGATCAGCGCAGGCATTGTGATTCTGATGGGGTCCCTGATCCTCTGGCAAACCAGCGCCATTGTGCATGGCGGCGAAACCAACTACATCATTGCCACGGTGACCCTGTTCATGAGCATCTACAACTTGTTCATGTCGCTGTTGCATCTGTTTATGGCGTTCGGTGGCGAAGACTGACACCGGTTTGACTGACCGGTACCGGTCTTTGCTGACCGGTACCGGTCTTTGCTGATCGGTACCGGCCTAAATGTTAAGTACTGGTCTTAACGGCCAGTGAGCGAAGCGTAGACCTTGGACAATTGATCCGGCAGGTCTTCCATTTCTTCGATCACCAGGTAGCGGCTGTCTGGGCACATACGCTTCAGGTAATCCTGACCTGAACGATCGACGGTGACGCAGAACGTCTCAACACCCTTGGCCTGGGCTTCCTGTAGAGCCCGGGCCGTGTCTTCCACGCCGTAGTCATGATTTCCCCGCTCAGGCCCATAGTCGGAGTCCTGGGGAAAACCGTCACTGATCACCATGAGCACTTTCATGGCATGGCCGGACTGCATCAGTTTGTGCACGCTGTGCCGTATCGCCGGGCCCATGCGGGTTGAACGTTTGGGTTGCATCGCCGCAATGGCTTGCATGGTTTGGGCTGAAAACGACTGTTCGGGTTCTTTAGCAACAAACACCTCAACGCAATCTTTGCCGTAGCCGGAGAAGCCGTAGATGCCGTAGCTGTCGCCTAAGGCGTCCAGCGCCGAAGCCATCACCACCATGGCCTCGCGTTGAATGTCGATAATTTTGCGTTTGTCCTCTTCCACAAACACATCGTCGTCTGTGTCGTCCCAGGGGTCTCTCAAGTTGACCGAGCCGTCCTCATCGTAGTTTGACCAGTCGGTCGGCTCCGGCGGGTCGATGGGGTCGTCGGTCGAGGCGGACAGGTCGACCAGAAAGGCGGCGCAGACATCTCGATGCATTCGTTCTTTGCGCGAATAGAAGCGTTCGTCAGGGCTGTGGCCAGCGCGGATATCCTGGCGGGCTTCGATAATGGCGTTCAGATCCAGTTCGTCACCATCCTGCACCCGTGTGACACGTTGCAAGCCGGTGGGTCGGATCTGCTCCAGCTGTTTCTGCACCAGGGGTTGATACTTGCGGATCACGGCGCGCAGGCTGTCGACTACCTCGCGGTCGTCATCCCGGTCCCCGCGGTCATTGAGCAGAGGTTCTTCAAACACCCGGCACCAATGGGTCAGATAGCGATGTTCCAGGTAGTTCCACTCGTCATAGCGGAAGCTGCGCGCGTTGCTGCGGTCTGCGCCCAGTGCATGCTGGACTGAAGACGTTTCCATATCAATGCGCCGCTTCATAGTGTCGCGCTCGTCGATCAGGCTCTTTAGATTCACCTCGGCTTCGCGCACCGTTGCTTCGTCGCTGTCGCCGCGTTCAGCGTGCAGATCTTCAGACTCCAGCATTTCGACGGCAATGGCCATTTCCATACCCTGCAGATCTTCTTTCCATTCTTCTATACGCTGTTCGCGGTTCAGCCAATCCGGCATGGATTCTTCCTGCGGCGCATACGGGGTGGATTCGGTAAACACATAGCTGGCTTCCACCTCATCGTACAGGTCGCATAAAGCGCGCACGCTGGTGTAGACCGTTGTCTCTGCGGACTGGACACGGGTCAGCCATTCAGTCAGGGCCTGCCATTGATGCCACGTGTGGTTTTCCCCCCAAACATGACGGTGACCCGTGACCAGAGCATCTGAGGACGGTGGCCCGATTTCCAGCAGATGCTGAAAATAGCGGTTGATGTGACGGTTCAAGCCTGGATAGGTGCGGCGCAGATGGCCGATGACCCGGGATTTTTCCAGCAGATTAAACAGATCTGCTGCCAGCGTTGGTTGTGGGAAGCTGCCAAACAGCAGATGGTAGTCACCGGTGCGCGGTGATACCCCTTTCGGCTCGGTATAGCGTGCTGCCAGTGTGTCAACCTGTTGCAACGCGCTGGCCATGCGAAAACCAAACGTGCCGCACTCGCGCAAGCCCAGTTGCTCCATGACCAGCACGCGGTAGCTGCCCCGGTCTGGTGCGTCCAGTTGCTCTGGCAGATACAGGGTATCGCTGGATTGGCCCGAGCCGGTGCTGCCGAGTGCAAGCCGCCGGTGGTTGGCAAACTCAGCAGATGCGGCAATGTGGAAGTAACGGCCGGCGATACCCTCGGTAAACAGGGCCAGCGTATCCTCCTGATCAGCCAGGTTCAGCATGTGCTAACGTAACCGCTCAGGGGAGAATAACGTCAACAATATCCGCCACCGCCTGCTGCACCGTGCTGTCGTCAGAAATGGCGGTGATGATGGCGACGTCAGCTGCGCGTCTTGGCGCGATGCCGGCGCGAATGAGTTCGCCGGCGTAGATCAGCAGTCGTGTGCTGACCCCTTCCTCGAAACCGTGTTGCTTCAGGTTGCGGACACGTTCGCCGATGACCGCCAGATGTTCAGCACTCTGGGCGTCGATGTTCGCTTCGTGGGCGATGATGGCAGCTTCCGCTTCCACTTCCGGATAGTCGAACTCCAGGCTGACG
>JBCCUW010000444.1:0-3853 GCA_039196385.1 Pseudomonadota bacterium | reverse complement strand
CTGCCTCGATTGATCAAATAGTCCAGTTCTTCCGGCGAAAAATCGAGTAAAGACAGGAAATCCCGTTTGGGCATAACAAAAACCTCAAGGAGCAGGATTAGAGGAGTGACATCACTCGATCTGCCAACTCATCCGCTTCTGCGTCGCTGAGAATGAGTGGAGGCAACAGGCGCAGGATATTGCCCTGGGTGACGTTGATCAGCACGCCGGCGTCCAGCCCAGCTTGGACCAGATGGCCAATGTCGTCGTTAAACTCAATGGCCAGCATGAGCCCAAGTCCGCGAATATCTTTGATCCGGTTGTCACCTGCCAGACCTTCGCGAAATTGGGCGAGAATTCGCGCGCCTAGCTCTGCCGCGCGGTCGCACAGCTGATGGGCTTCAATTTCATCCAGCACTGCGTTGCCTGCGGCACAGGCCATCGGGTTGCCACCAAAAGTGGAGCCATGGTTGCCCGGCACAAACAGCTCAGCGGCTTCACCCCGGGCCAGGCACACACCGATAGGCATGCCATTTCCCAACCCTTTGGCCGTGGTCACCACATCGGGCAGGCAATTGGTGTGCTGATAGGCAAAGTATTTTCCTGTGCGGCCGTTGCCTGTTTGTATTTCGTCCAACATCATCAGCCAGCCGTGGGCGTCACAGATCTGGCGCAGGGCGTTGAGATAACCCGGGTCGGGAATGACAATGCCACCTTCCCCAAGCACGGGTTCGACCAACAGCGCCACAACGTTTTTGTTGTTTTCCGCAATCTGTTGCACCGCCTCAACGTCATTATATGGCGCGCGGACAAAACCTGACAGCAGTGGTTCGAATCCAGCGTGCACCTTACGATTGCCGGTAGCCGTCAGCGTTGCCATGGTGCGGCCGTGGAAACTGCCGTCGACCACCAGTACGCAAGGTTGCTTGATACCCTGGTTGTTACCTTTCAGTCGTGCCAGTTTGATGGCGGCCTCGTTGGCTTCCGCGCCTGAGTTACCGAAAAAAACCTTCTCCATACCGGACAGTGCACATAGGCGGTCTGCCAGGCGGGATTGTGTGGGGATTTCGTAAAGGTTGGATGTGTGGGTCAGCGTACTGGCCTGGTGTGCAATGGCTTCAGCCACGGCGTCGTTGGCATGGCCTACGCCCACAACTGCGAGGCCGGTAAGGCCGTCGAGGTACTGTTTACCTTCGGTGTCGGTCAGGTAAGCACCCTTGCCGCTGGCAAAAGCCACGGGCAAACGCGCATAAGTGTTCATCAAGTGGTTCACGACATAACTCTCGGATTACTGGCGAAACCTCATCCCCAAAAACAACAACAGGCAGCGAAAAGCTGCCTGTCAAGAGCGGAACATTACTAAACCCAGCGCTGCTGTTCAACCGATTTTGGCGGCGTCCTCAAGAGCGGCGGACAGTCTTTGCAAGCCCGTCTCCAGTGTTTGCCGCGGGCAACCGAAGTTGAAGCGGATGTGATCTGGTTGGCCGAACTGGGCGCCGGGGGAAATGCCAATACCGGCATCAGCAAAATAGCGCTCCGTGTCTGCCAACTGCAGATCAGCCACATTAATCCAGGCGAGGTAGGTTGCCTGCAAGGGTGACAGACGCTGACCCACGCAGTCAGCCACCAGGTTCAGATTGGTGCGCAGATACGCCTGCAGCTCAGTGATCCATGTGGAACGGTCGTTAAAAGCAATTTCCGAAGCGACAAAACCCAGCGGACCGATGCCGGGCACCAATCCCTTGCGGGCGGTGAGGAAGCGTTCGCGCAATACAGTATCCGGGATTACCGCGGCGGCGCAGCTTAAGCCAGGGATATTGTAGATTTTGGTGGCGGCGTACAGGCTGATGGTACGTGAGGCCAGGTCCGGAAACGCACGGGCGATGGGAATATGCGTCGCGTCTGGATCCAGGACAAAATTGGCGTGGATCTCATCGCTGACCAGCACCAGTTTGTTGCGCTCGATAAAGTCAGCTAGTTGCGCCAGTTCCGCATGACTGTAACAGCGTCCGGTAGGATTCTGCGGATTGCAGATTAGTACCATGCGGGTATTCGGTTGCACCGCCGCTTGCATGGCGGCGATGTCGATCTGCCAGTTGTCCGCCGCATGCATCGGCACCAGGGTCTGAGATACTCGGGCGTTGTCCGCCAATTCCAGAAATGGGTGATACACCGGAGTGGGAATTATGATGTGGTCGCCGGGCTGCAGGGTCTGGGTGGCCAGGTTGAGTGCCGGTACCACGCCTGGCACGAAGACCACCTGGGAGGGCGGTACCTGCCAGTCAAAATGCCTCTGCAGCCAACCCAGAAATGCATCCATCAGCGTGGCCGGTCGATCGGTGTAGCCCAGTATGGGGTGGGCCAGGCGCTCGCGCAGGCTGTCGAGAATAAAATCGGGGGCAGCAAAATCCATATCCGCCACCCAGAATGGCAGGACATCTTCAGAAAATTTCTGCCACTTGGTGCTGGCGCTGTCGCGGCGGTTGATGATCTGGTCAAAATCGAAAGGCAAGTTGGTCACTCTGTATGTCAATGAGCCCAGCGTAAGTCAATGAGCTCAGCGCGGAAAGGTATAAGCATTTTAGCCAGAAATGGCTACAATAGCGGGATTCGATTGAGAGATAGCATTATGTCCGAAGAAGTGATCAGCGCTATTAAGCAGCAAATTGAAGAGAACCCCATCATTTTGTACATGAAAGGTTCACCTCAGGCGCCTCAGTGCGGATTCTCTGCACAAACGGTGCAGTGCATGGTGGCGTGTGGTCAGCGATTTGCGTACGTGGACATTCTCAGCAACCCGGATATTCGCAGCACACTGCCCGGTTATGCTAATTGGCCCACTTTCCCACAGCTGTGGGTCGATGGTGAACTGGTAGGTGGATGCGACATCATCACAGAAATGTTTGAAGCCGGTGAATTACAGACCCTGCTGGAAGAGACCAGCGCCAAGTACGCCGAAGCCGAGTAACCTCAACTCAAATTGCAGCTGGTGGGGTGAACTGCAGGTCGATCCCCGCCGCAATCTGCTCAATCTCGGCCAGCACTTCGCTGTCGACCAGTAATCCACGTAACGCAAATTGTGCCGCACTTTCAGCCAGTTGGGCGTGGCTGAAGGCGCGCGTGGTCGCCCGCGCGAGGATCACTGTTTCAGTGAGTTGAAATACCTGTTCCGCTGCCAGCTCGGGTAGCGCGCAGGCAAATACGCCGCTGTTCGTCCCGTTACTGATCAGCCTGCGATAGTGGGCCACCATGTCGGCTCTGATTTGTTGGGCGCGCGCGAAGCCGGGCTGATTGAGTTCAGGCAGGTAAAAAATTGCCGGAAATGCTGGTGCGGCTGAGGCAATGGCCCGGGTTTCTTCGCGCACGCTCAGGTATAAAGCCACCTCTGGTGATAACTCCAATGTCTCCAACCGGGCATAAAAATCGAACGAGCTGCCGGCCATAAAGGCAATCAGCTCGTTCAGCAGACTGTCCTTGTTCTCAAACAGATTAAATATAGAGGCGGGTGATGTATCCGCGGCGCTGGCGATCATGCGAATGCTGGTGCCTGCGTAACCGTGCTCGGCAATCAGCTTGGCCGTCACCCGGTACAGAGCCAAGCGCGTAATGTGGGGTTTTCCATCACGTCTTGGTCGACCTACGGGTTTTTTGGCTGGTTTGGCTGAGGACGCAGGCATAGGGGCAGTATACGTATAGATATAATTTATATCAAATGATCTAAAATAATTGACATCGCAGTAGTTACTGGTAAATTACTCCGCCATTGTCGACTTGAATCTGGCGGAAGGAAATCAGCATGTCCCAATCAGCCCCTTCACGTGTGCTCGCACAGGACACAGCACCGGCTCCGGTTTGGGAGCAACAGCAATTGGCG
>JBCCUW010000443.1:0-3888 GCA_039196385.1 Pseudomonadota bacterium | reverse complement strand
TATTCACCAGGAAAGGTGCGTGTAGAAAGGGGTAAGCGCCGGCGAGCCCCAGGTCATGATGCATGGCTTGCGGTCGGCAACCCGGATAAGACACATTTGAGATAAAGATCAAGTGATGCCAGCCGGGACCGAGGGCTTCGTCCAGCAGCTGTTCAATCAATGGGCCAGCCTGCACGGCGTCGGACTCGTGCGACATACAGCGGACAAACACCTCACCCTTGTTCACCAGCGACCAGACATGCTGCTGTGCCTCCATCAGGTAGGCGATACCCAGCGCCCGCTCAGCTGCTGCCTGCGCCGCCACACGCTCACGCAGCACAGCGGTCTGCACCGCAGACGTTGCAGCTTCAATCAGGCAGTAACCCCAGCGCTTGAAGTCGCGGCGCAACCGGCTGATGTCCTTGGTGGGTTCGGGTAATTGTTGATCCCGCCAATAATCGTGCTTGCGCGCCACTGTCGTATCGTAGTAGCGGCCTTCCCCCCAGACCAAAGCCTTGTCCCGTTTGGGGGGCGCAATCCAGGGATTGGCCCTCAACAGTGATCGATAAGGTTCTCCGGAGGTGACAAAGTCGCCATATAACACCCCCTCATCCTGCACATCCTGGGCAGCCTGCGCAACTGATTCAGGGGTAAATTCACTTGGGATCGACATGTCGGGACCTCCCTCTCTATTCCAGCCCTATCGCCACTATCACCAATTGTCTGAAGCACCAATTGTCTTAAGCTGTCTGCGGCCCCGCAAACTGCACTTTGATGCCATCCGGATCAAAGAAAAACACAATGCCAATTTCCGGACTGCCACCAATCGGGCCCAATTGCTCAAAACCCAGCTCGTTCATGGCTTTTACCGTAGCAGTTAAATCTTTGACGTAAAAGTTAATGCGATCGATGCCCAGGTGATTCACGGGTGGCGGATACGGCTGCTCACCATCATAAGGGTTTTGCCACTGCCGTAACTGCAGGGTTGCCCCATCGGTCCCTTCTCCCAGACTGATATCCTGGCCGTCAAACCGAATGGTGCTATCAAACCCGTGGGCTGCGGCAAACTCGCCGTCACCTGCCTGGGCAGCCGGTACGGATTCCGAAAAGCCGATCAAGCGGTAAAACTCTCTGGAACGCTCCATATCCGACACATTCATATTGGTGTTAACCAGGCGCACCAGGTTGGCACCGGGCTCAGCATTTTCTGCCGCTGGTGTGGTTTCGATAAGTTTCAGAAATGCGCCGTCCTGTTCTTGCAGAAATACAAATCGCTCACCATTGGGCGCCTGTGCCGGCGGTGACAGGAAATTCACCCCGTTCGCTTGCAGATAGTTGTAGGCGCCATCCAGATCTGTGGTTGAGTAGGTGGCATACGCCATGCCGAGATGATTCAGTCGCGCGTACGGCGCCTCGGACCGAAACGATTCACCCCGGAACTGCACCGTGTCCACAAACGGCGGCATCTGTGGGTTTTCCAGACTGTGTAAAGACACGTAGATGAGGTAGTCGTCGGCGAAGCCCAAAGATCTGGCAAACGTGGTGCTTGTTTCCGGACCCGCAGGGTAAATTTCGCCAACAAAACCCAATAGTTCATAAAACTGACGTTGCTTCTCCATGTCGCTGGTGTTCAAGCCAAAATAGCCTTGACGCAACAAGCCCAGATCCGCCTGGGTGACCTGTCGCACGCGCAGTGTGACAGCGTGTGATGTCGACACCTCGATGGTGTTGTCGCGCAGCAGGTCCACAGGCACCCTGACTTCTTCGCCGCCATGCAACTCGGGCACTGCCACGCTATGGCCATTCACGCGCACCTGCACGGCGGCAGCCCCATCACTTATCAAACTCAGTTCCGCCGCACCCTCGACAGCTCGAAAGGTGGACGTCATCGCAACGTCAGGTCGACCTGCCTCAGGTTCGATACTGTGTGGCCCGAATCGGGTTAAATTGGCTTCTGCCATCTAGTCTCACTCCGCTCTTTGATTCCCTGCCTGAAAAGTAAAGTCCGCTGGGTGCAAAATCCAGCTAAATTACGCGCACATTGCCTGCCGCGCGCAGACACGGCATGCTGGGTCTGTGTGAGATTTGGAATCCCGGCTTGGCAATCTGGCAGACAGGGTGGATACACGCGCGCTCATTTGTTCTGAGCTTGTTCAGGCGGAGTTTCAAACGCCACGCCAGCATCCGCGTGTCCAATCTGCCCGCCTCATTGGCGTTTTACCGGCAGCTCGGCTTCCATGTGGTGACCGCCACACGCAGCAGCGAAGTCACCCTGCTGCGTAACCACCGTGGAGACGAACTCAATCTTGTCGTAATTGGACCTGGGAACACGCCAGCGCCTGGTGCGGTCGTCTCATGGCAGATACCTCAGCTGTCTCGCGAACTGGATCGCCTACAAGGGGCATTTCCTGAATTAAATGCTCTGGAAGATGCCACGAGCCGCCGGTTACGCTTGACTGATCCAGACGGCAACGTGGTTGAGTTTTACGAGTTGCTGAAGAAAGACGCAATCGCTACAACGCAAATTTTCCACATTGTCACGCGACAGGAATTACTGGATGGCTTATCGGAGCACTACTACATGCCGCCCCACGCAGACAACAGGTTTGTCCGCGCACGGCCCCGCGCGGCCATCCTCGCTATCGTCTGCGAGCGTGTGAACAACGAAACCCAGGCCCCGGCGCTGATCGTGCAGTTAGACGAAAGCGCCTTGGATATTGAGGCACAGTTGGTGGACGAAGGAGACTTTGACAACCCTGCTGAAGACCGATCACCGTATCCTCGGGTCGCCGCCCCAATAACCAGACAGGCACTCACAGGCGTGGGCATTGTTCCCACAGACGGCGGCGCGGATGCCTGGCCACTGCAGTTTGTTTCCGTGCAGCAATTGGTTGAATCGGGTCAGACCACTATACCAACCACTATACCACCCGCTTGAAGGCCAGTTTGCACCAGCGCACGTCGGCCTTTCCAGGCAACAGACTGGGCTGGTCTGGATGCACCACCAACAATGCAAAACCACATTGTTCAGCCAGCCTGATCGTCTGCTCCTGGTCGGTGGGTATCACATGTGTCCCGGCGCCCGCCGGTCCGTTACGCAGCGACAACGCAAACACGCCACCCGGCTGCGTCAGACTGCTGATCCGTGCCATCGCCACAGCTCTTTGCACATCATCGATGTGATGCCAGACAGCAGATGCCAGCACAAATTGATAGCGGCGCGAGCCAAGCGCATCCAGCTTGTGCAGGTCAGGTAGTGCATCTTCCAACCAGAAGACGTCAGATCCAGCGTAACGTTGCCGCGCGGCGTGCAGAAACTGCGGCATGGGTTCCACAGCGACCACACGATGGCCCATGTCGGCTAATACCGCTGCATCACGTCCGGCGCCCGCACCGATATCCAACACATCGCTGGAGGCCTGCGGTAAAAAGTCCAGGTAAGGCGCATGCAACGCTTCAAACGGCACGCTGTCCGTTGCACGAATAAACGCATCAACTACGCGCGCATAACCTGCGGTACCAGGGACAGCGCCACCTCCAATTCGGGTATTTTGGGGATGGTCAAAATCTGCGGGGGTGTTCATCAAGCGAATCTCCTGATTGCTGCTGTCCGATACAGCCCCTCCTGTGCATCAGGCAATGTTCAGTTGATTCTTACACTGGTTCAGCATCGCCCGGCGTTGTTTCCCGAACTAAGGGGGGAGGTCCTGGGCACAGACCTTAAAAACCAATCAGGAGTGTAAACCACACTCCCGGCGCAGGCCAAAAAACCGCAGCTCGGAAGGATCATCGACCTCGTGCAGTGCCTTGGTGGTGTGTTTGTCACCAATCGATACATACCCTTCATGCCAAAGCGGATGGTATGGCAGGTCATGGGCTTGCAGATAATCGAAAACATCTCTGTCAGTC
>JBCCUW010000442.1:0-3893 GCA_039196385.1 Pseudomonadota bacterium | reverse complement strand
TTACCGTCAGCGCGGGCTGCACTGGCTGCAATCCAATATGGGTATGGTACTGCAGAACGCTCACGTCTTCTCCGGACCGATCATGGAGAACATCCGTTATGGCAACCTGCAAGCGACGGATGCCCAGGGGAGTGAGGCAGCGCGTATTGCCGGTGCAGACGCCTACATTCAGGCTGTGCCACAGGGCTATCAAAGTGACGCCGGTGAATCCGGTAGCCGCTTATCCGCTGGTCAGAAACAGCTGGTGTCTTTTGCGCGCGCCGTTTTAGCTGACCCACAGATCATGGTGATGGATGAAGCCACATCCTCTGTGGATACGGAAACTGAAGCGCGGATTCAGCAAGCCATGCAGCGTGTACTGGCCGGGCGTATCGCCTTTGTTATTGCCCACCGCCTTTCCACCATTCGCAATGCGGACCGGGTCATCGTGGTGGCGGATGGCCAGATCACGGAAATGGGCAGCCATGCACAATTGATGGCTCGCGAAGGGCACTACTATCAACTCTATCGGCAGCAGAGCCTGCAGGAGGCCAGCCAGGGCCTGTCTACGTCATAACAATCACGCCATAACGCGTCGGTCAGGTCACCGCTTAAAGTGCACGGCGCAGGCCTGCTGCTGCAGGATGCGGGTCTAGATAGCTCTGCTGCAGCACGTACTCGTCGGGGAACTTCTCAAAGTGGTGGCGCAGCAGGGCAAGCGGCGCCAATAACGGCTGCTCGCCACGTCGATAAGCTTGTATGAGCGCCGCCAGCTCCTGGCGGCTGGCGCTGTCGAGATGGTTCTTCAGATAGCCCTGCAGATGAGACAGAACATTGCTGTGACCGTTAGCGGTAGCCGGTTGCTGGAGGCCCTGCATCAGCAACCCGATATAAGTCTGCGCCTTTTCTCCTACATTGTCCCGCAAGTCGCTGAGCAGGCGTCCCGCGGTCTGATAGGCAGAGATACTGTGAGCCATCAGCAGGTATTTGTAGCGGCTGTGAAAAGCCACCAGTGTCCCGGCGGTCATATCGTCCGCGACCAGCTGCCAGTGCGCGTAAGCGAACACCCGGGTGACAAAATTCTCGCGCAACACATCGTCAAACAAGCGGCCGGCATCTTCTACCGGTAAGTGCGGTAACGCCCTGGTCACCGCTGCGGCATACACACCACGCGCCACCCGATTACCCGGCACCTGCTGTTTGCCTTCCTGTTGAGGCGGGTACAGCTTGACCCGGTAAAGACCACAGCTAGGGGAGTTGTGCATGAAGATATAGCCGCTGAGCTGCTTGATCACCGGCACCTGCTGTTGTGCGTACCCTACCAGATCATCAGTTTTGTCTATTGAGGCATCTTTAACGCCAAGGACACGATAACTGTCGATATCCCCAACCAGGCGGATCGGCTCGCGCGGGATTGACATGCCAATGGCCACTTCCGGGCAGAACGCCGTGTAATCAAACAAATCACCTAACGCTGCATGCGGCAGCGAAGAACGGGCGCCCGTACCGTCGTAGCGAACTTCCTCACCCAGCAGACACTGGCTGATACCTACCTGCAGAGGACCTTCGGGACGGGCGGGAAAGGCCATATCAACCCCGGGTGGCGATAAACGACCAGGCCTGATCCGCACCAACGGCTGCCAGGTGCGCACCCAGCAGTTGCTGCCAGTGGAACTCGTTGCCCCACTCATCGCGCCAGGCCCAGATGCGCCGCGAATAGTGATGCAAGCGGTGCTCGTGAGTAAAACCCATAGCGCCGTGGATCTGATGGACCTGCTCAGCCACCACACCAACCGCTTCGCCAATACGCGCTTTGCTGGCGGCAACCTCAAATTCAAACCGATTGCTGTCCAGCGCATCAACCGCGGAGAAAGCGGCTCGCTGAGCGGCCGCGACTTCTGCCGCCACAATCGCCAGGCTATGCTGGATTGCCTGAAATTTGCTGATGGGACGACCAAACTGCACGCGCTCGGTCGCAAACTGAATGCCCAGTTGCAACACCGCCACCAGCCCACCCGCCATCTGACAGGCCCGCAGCAACGCCATCTGGGCAAAAGGATCGGCCGCCAGCGTCAGCACCTCAGCACCTTCCAACGCCACCGTATCGCGGGGTTCACCGGCAAGATTGACAGCCTCGTTCAGCACCCGCGGCTGATTCACAACCTGCACATCCAGACTATTGCGGCTCACGCCAATGACCCGTTGCGCCTGACGGCCCCAGGCAACTCCACGGATTTCACCATCCACAATTTCACCAATCCCGGCGGTACCCGAACCCGGCTGCCACGAATTGGCCAGCAGTGTATCTGCCACGGGTAACGGCACCGCATATTCTCCGCTGCACTGGACAAAGGCAAACAGATCACCCGCGTCGGTACCGGAAGCGGCGGTGCCAAGCTGGTCAAAGCCGTTTTCCACAATCAATTGCCACAAGTCGGTCGCAAACTGACCCTGTTCAGCTTTGTCCAACAGGGTTTTGTCACAGTGGTCGAGAAATATTTTTCCCGCGGTATCAAGAATCAGCTGCCGTGTATCCATTTGTTCCGTCATCGTATGATCCCCCGTTTACCGCAACCCAAGCCCGCGCGCGATGACGCCACGCAGTATTTCCCGGGTGCCACCACGCAGGGTAAAAGACGGCGATAACAGTAGAGTTTCTTCAAAAGTCTGTCGGAACGCCCGTACGTCACCCTGCTCTGGCGCCGCCAGCCGGGCAATTTCCGGCAGTACCTTTTCAAAATTGTTACCCAGCTCTTTTACCAGCGCCGCTTCAACGGCCACATCTTTGTCTTGCTGTAACATCCCTGCCACGGAAATCGACATACGCCGCATGGTCATGATGTGTGCGGCGATACGCCCGATTGCCGCCGCCTGGTGCGGTGCCGGGTTGTTGCCACAAACCCGCACCAATTCGATAAAGACGCGAAATGCAGACAAAAACCGCTCCGGACCGGAACGTTCGTACGCCAGTTCAGACGTGACCTGCTCCCAGCCATTGCCGGGCTCGCCAACAACACGGTCAGCGGGAATCATGACGTCTTCAAACACCACTTCATTGAAGTCCTCACCGCCGGCCATGTTGGCTATAGGACGGACCTGGGCGCCATCGTTGCGCAGGTCAATGATGATCTGGGACAAGCCTGCATGGCGATTGTCACTTGCGGTTTCCGTTCGCACCAGACAGATGATGTAGTGATTGCGATGCGCGTCGGTGGTCCAGATTTTGGTGCCGTTCACCCGGTACTGGTCGCCTTCGCGAATGGCCGTAGTACGCACCGAAGCCAGATCCGAGCCAGTGTCAGGTTCACTCATGCCGATAGAAAAGAACGCGCGGCCTTCAGTAATCTGCGGAAGATAAGTCTGCTTCTGTGCTTCTGTCCCAAACTTCAACAGCAATGGACCGCTTTGCCGATCAGCAATCCAATGCGCGCTCACCGGGGCTCCCGCAGCCAGAATCTCTTCCGTCACCACGTAGCGTTCAAAAAAAGAGCGTTCAGACCCACCGTACGCACTGGGCCAGGTCATACCGATCCAACCCTGCTCGCCCAGTTTGCGACTGAATTCCGGATCATGGCCCGTCACAAAATCAGAGTTAGGCTGGGGAAAATGATTCTGGTTATCCGCCAGAAAAGCTCTCACTTCCTCGCGGAGCTGATCCGTACCTGGATCAAGGTTTACACGATCAAACTGCAACATGATGCCTGCACACTTTTAATTCCGAGCAGCGCACTCTATTGGGCAAAGCGGACAGATGCAATACAGCTGAAAAGCCCTAGAATAGGCATTAAACAGAGCAGTGGAACAGCGTTGAGCAGAACAATCAAAGACAGCTTCAGCCCGGTGTTTACCGATATTCGCGAGCGCTCCACCGTGGCAGATCGTTTTCTCGATCGAGATCTGTATCGGGTCTACAT
>JBCCUW010000441.1:0-3895 GCA_039196385.1 Pseudomonadota bacterium | reverse complement strand
TGCTGCAGCACTAACTCAAACCGCGGGGTTGTTTTTCGACAGAATCTCGATAAAACGCTTCAGCCGGCGCCGTTCACCCATCTGCATGCTGGTGAACTCAATACCGCAGACGATGCGGTTGGAAGACTTGATGGGGGCGACATGACGAATCACAGCTTCGCTGTGGATCTCCAGCATGTCCGCTACGGTTACGGTGCAAGTGGTCAGCTTTTCACCCACTTGCAGTGACGGCGTGATCGGCTGATCAAATTCTGCGCGGCAGCCACCGGCGGAAATATCGATGATTTCGCCGACAAGATTGAGCTCGTGCATTTCCTGCAGCGTGCGAAAAATACTGACATCAGCGCCACGTGAGCGGATGCGCAAGGGCAGTTGGTAACGTTCAGCGCGGCGGCGTTGTTGTAGCAGCAGACTTTCGGGCAGCGGAATATGGAAAAAAGGCAGGCCGCGTTCCTCATCGACCTTGCTCACCCGGGTTTCGGTGACAAAGGCGAACATACCGTCACCGCGGGCGGAGATGGAGAACTTCTCACCGTTTTTTAACAGCACCAGCCCATCTCGAGGGGATATATCTTCGATGTAAAAATGCTTTTCATGCACATCAAGCACTTTGCATTGGAAACTGGTGGGATTGTTTTCGAAGCGCAGCGTGATTACGCAGCGTCGGTCGCGCAAATCGCGCAGGCAGGCTTTAACGTCTTCTGGCTTTTGCAGATAGCGACTACCGGGGGGTGTGGCCGGTGCGGCTTTGGATTTGGCTGCTTTGACTAACGCCATACTTACCCCTGGATGGTCAGCGGGCTGGCTTGAATGGTGCGTGGGTCAGGCTCTGGCGATAGCCTGGCTGGAGCGCTCCTGCGCCGCCACAGTCTGGCCAGATGTCCCATACAATCCATCAAGTGATTTCCCGCTCAAAATATTCAATAGATCACTGACGGATTTTTGCGAACGGTGCAAGACCTTTCCGTTAACCAGGTTGGAATCTCTTACTTGGCGGGCCAGCACCAGGGCAGAACTGTGACGCGCTTCAAGCTCAGCGCGCTCCGCCGCCGGGGTAATGCTGATCTGCTCTGCCAGTGCGGGGCCAAAAGCCGGATCCTGCAGCTGTTTGAGGACCACCATTTTGGCTTCCAGTAAAGCCGCCAAGGCGTCGGTATCGTGCCGGCTGAGGGCGTCACGTTCGTCATCGAGCAACTGCGACAGCTGATGCAGGTGCCCTTCGAATTGATTCAATATTTCAATAATGTTGTTAGAAGGCATTTCTAATCTATTGATTTAATTGATTTTCTAACTCAAAGAATTTACTGGCTAAACGCTCGTTGTCGATCGGGTACTCACCCTTGGCGAGGGCCTGCTTGATCTGCTCAACTTTCTGCTGATCAAAACTTTCCTGGCTCTCCAGTTGTTTCTCAACCCGCTGCAGAGACTGTGCGTCTGCCGACAGGTCGACCTGGTCCACCTGTACTTCAGCACCGGCAGTTTTGCTGCTGGTGGCATTGGAGCTGGTGTCCGCAGAGGGGCGATGACCATCGCGTCCTTTAACGGGTCCCAGGTTGACGTTGTTGATATCTATGGCCATGACTTACTTCGCATACGTACTTATCTATAGTCGATATCGACCTGCACTGAATTAACTTTAGCGCAGAATTGAAAAAAGTGTGGCGAAGTACTCAATCTAACCTTCGCTGGCCTGTTGTGGCCGAGTGCCCACCGTGCCCGGGCCCCACACCCAGGGCCGGATCATGCGTTGCGACGCTTCGTTACGCACGCTGATCTGCTCACCAATATGTCCATTCTGCATGGCGATGCCGTTGGTGGCGACGTAGGTCTGGCCAATTTTCGCTTTAATCGCCACCCGGTCGCCTTTGTGCACGGCCCAGGGGGTGCTGACCTGATGCAGGTACACCGGCTGGTGGGCGCGAATGGCGCGTTTGGCCACTTTGCCGAGCAGGTCTTTTGCGTCACTCAGAAATCCGCTGCGCAGTGTTGCCATGGGTTGCCAGCTGACGTCCAGCATATCTGCCTGCAGCAGCTCACCGCGGGTAATGGCCCGCTGACTGATGACCACAGGGACTTCGACATCTACCTGTGCAGACAGATAGAACGTCCAGTTGTGGGGTTTATCGCAGCGCGCCATGACCGGCACCCGACCAAACAAGCGGGTGCCTTTCACTTCCACGCTGAACGCGCTGCAGCGCTTGTGCAATATGGCCTTATGCAGGGGCTGAATATCGATTTCCACTGCGGCATCCGGGAACTGTTCTGCGACCTGGGTGGCGACCAGGTGCTGTGCCTGACTTACCAGAGCGCCGGCATCAAAGCCCGCTGCGCCGGCGCTAGCAGGGTGTACAACCGGATGCGGTTTTTGCCCGTGGCTGTGGCCCGGCGTGAGCGCCAGGGCCGCTGCCCACAGCGTCCAGAAGATCAGCTGCAATAACTTATTCATGCTTGCATTAATAGCACAGGACCCGGGTTCAGCAATAAAGCAGGCAGCCGTTTAATCAGGGAGCTGTAAGCAGGCACCTGTTTAAACTGGTACTCGTCGTTCTAAGCGGCAATGGTTTGCCGGTGGGCGGCAAGGGCCAGTCAATCAGATGGTCGAGCGGCAGGCATATGGCGTTTCTCTGGGGGTGGGGCCCCGATCTGGATACACGCGCTTTGTGCTTGGGCGGGCTGGCTCGGCAGCGCATTTTGAGGCGCCCTTAATAGTATGCGCATATCGGTTTAATCGAATTGGCACGATGCTTGCTTTTCAATCCCGTGAATCAGTCCCGGTGTAAGCCGGAGACCCCCAAGCGAGGACAGGGAGTACGGGACCATTAAGATCAGCATCGACAACGCGCTAGGCGTGCACCCCAATGCACTGCTGCTGCGTGCACAGCGGTCGGAAATGCTGGCGGCGAATATCGCGAATGCGGATACGCCGGGTTACAAGGCGCGCGATATCAATTTTCAGGAAGTGCTGGCGCAACAAACTGCCAGCCATAACCAGGCCGGTGCAATGCGCAAGTCCGACCCCAGACACCTTGATGGGGTCGCGCCACAAGTGTTCAACACCGAACAGTACCGCGTACCCCTGATGCCTTCCCTGGACGGCAACACCGTCGATGTACAACTGGAGCAGACTGAGTTCGCGGAAAACAGCGTGCAGTTTCAGGCCAGCCTGCGCTTCGTCAATAGCCGCATCAAAGGCATGATGACGGCCATCAAAGGAGAGTAACGGTGTACTTGTTTGTTAATTACTTAAACAAGGCGGTGCACCCGCTGACAACACACACAGGTGATCCATGTCACTGTTAAACGTCTTTGATGTTTCCGGTAGCGGTATGGCGGCTCAGACCCTGCGTCTGAACACCACAGCCAGCAACATCGCCAACGCCGAGAGCGTGGCGGAAAATCCGGAAGATACCTATCGGGCGCGCTACCCCGTATTTCAGGCCACGCTGAGTGATCAGGTGGGCATGATGCAGCGGGGGCAGAAAGACCCCCTGAATCCTGACGCTTTAACACCGGGCACGGTCACCGTTCCCGGCGTGGTGGAAAGTGATAAACCGCTGTCGCTGCGTTACCAGCCGGAACACCCCTACGCGAACGACGACGGTTATGTGGCCTATCCCAACGTCAGTGTGGTGGAAGAGATGGCCAACATGATCTCTGCCAGTCGTTCGTTTCAGATTAACGTTGAAGTCATGAATACCGCAAAGTCGCTGGCGGAACGCGTGCTGAGCCTGGGTCAGTAGATGCAGCCGGTCACATTGATTAACGAGGATCAAGAATGGAAATAGATGTCCCTGGTATCCGTACTCTGAATGAAATTGCGCCAACGAATACGCCAGCCGCAGCGGAAGAAGATGAGCTGGGCCGCACCGCCTTCCTGGAGCTGATGATTGCGCAG
>JBCCUW010000440.1:0-3943 GCA_039196385.1 Pseudomonadota bacterium | reverse complement strand
GTTTGCTCATCGACCGCATGTTCTTGGCCCGCGTGGATGCCTGCGCACCACCGCGCCAGCCCTTTGCATAACTCTCAAGCTGAGCCTGCAGGTACCATGCAGACAGAATGCGCAAATCGGGCACGTAAATCGACTCTGCCCCCTGTCCATACTGTCCGTGACAGGTGGCACAGTGGCTGGCGTACAGTTCAGCACCCAATTCGTTGGGGTTAGCGTTTGGCTCAGGCACAGGTGCAGCAAGCGCGGCCAGATAAGCCGACAGCGCCTGTATCTGCGCAGGCGTCAGGTGTTGCACGAGCGCACGCATGGCCTGTCCCTGCACATCGTCAGGATGAGCGCCGCGCTGCCCCTGCTGATAAGCCAACAGTTGATCCTGCAGATAAGCGGCATTCTGGCCCGCCAGGCGCGGTGACCAGGTTGCCGCATTCCCCAGGGCTTGCGTACCATGACAAGCCGCGCACTGTGCAGCATACAACTCAGCCGCTTCATCCGCTGAGGCAAGCGACGGCCAGATGCCTAAAACCAACCCCTGACACAAGCCCAGCAACAAGCCTGCAAACAACCTCATCGTTTGCTCTCCTGCAGTTGGGCTTCGATTTGCTGCATCAGGCGGTGACGCAACGGCGTGACTTCAATCAGCGGAAACTGGCGCAACTGGCGCACCTCCGCCGCATCGTACGGCTGCCAGTCGCTGGGCAGCTGTGCCGCGCTGAATGTTTTAAGCATCCAGTTGAGTACCGCAGCCAGCCGCGCATCGTCGAGGTCAGACTGAGCAGAACCCGGTACCTGGACCAGGAACTCACGCCCCCCTTCCACGGTTAAGAAGTTGCCCAGATTACCAGCGACCGCCGGTACATTACGCGCCGGAAACCCCGCCCCATCAGGCAGATGGCAACCCTGACAATTCATCATGTAGTCAAATTGCACGGGATCAGTCGCTGCTGCCTGCCCTGCTGCAGTGATAAGCGCGGTAAGCAGTATAATCAGAAGCACAGACCTCATTCTTTTACACCAATCACCACTGCCAGCGAACAGTGATACGGCACATCCGCCTGGCTGCCGGCACACCAGTTCACGTTGTTGGAGTTCTGCGGGCGATACAGCGGCGTATCACCCTCGTCTCGCTGACAGCCGCAGTTACCGCAGGCACTTTTACCGCAGCAATCGTTATACGAAATCACATAGTGTTTGCCGTCCGCCGGGTTGCGGCACGTCCCGATCCAGGTGATGTCCGAGACAACGGTTCCGGGTGGACACGAGGTTGCTGAACCACCACAGCAGCCGCACAGATAACCATCCATAGCGCAGTAGCGCCAGTAGCTGCAATGGTTCGGATCGCCTTCCTCCGGTATACCGGGTGCTTCCGCAAAAGCCCCGGCGCGAAATACCGGCAAAAGCGGCGCAAACCCGGCGCCAATTACCAGCAAACCAAAACGGCTTAACAGACTGCGACGCGAGGTCAGGCGCGCCTGACGCCGGGTGACGTGCTCTACTGTGTTATCCAGCCATTTGCCCAGCATGCACAATCTCCTTGTTAGATATATCGTCCGCCTCAAACAGGCTTTCCAGATGTTCGCGATTGTTAATCAGACCGTGGGCGGCAATATCACCATCGCCACGCAGCAGGTATCCGTAAGGGAGTTTGGCCACCTGATAAGCCATACCGATCTCAGCTGACAGCACGTAAGGAAAGTCTTCCAACTCGAATGCACGAATCATGGCCAGATGATCCGCCTCATTCCCGTCGCTCGCTAAGACCACGCGCAACCAGGCCCTCTCCTGACGTGCAATGGCGACTAACACGGGAAGCAATGTTTTGCAGACCGGACAATCCGGAGACAGAAAAAACAGCAAAGTCGAGCGGCCATCGCTTGCAGCACCACCGACGTTGACCATGCCGCCGTTTAATCCCGGCGATTGTAAACGGGGGGCGGGATCACCCACCTTCAGCGCCTGTCCAATAGACAGCGCACCTACGGGGCGCAAACGCTCGTGCAGCAGACCAATCTGTCGTGACAGCGCAACAACTAGCAAACCCAGAGCAATAATCGCCAGCCAGCTGACTATATTCGATATGACAAGTGCTTCTATCATGGTGCAAGCTTCCTTTCATGGGTGGCCGCAAGATGGTTACCGGCGCCGTAAAGCAAAGCCGACATAACCACACCAAAAATGATTACGCCGAAATCGAACCAGACAAGCGTGCGCTCGGCCGTGGGCAACAGCAGCAGGCAGGTAGCCAGAGCCAGGAGCAGGTTGCGCGCGACCAGCGCGCGATTGATCAATTGCGGCTCACCACTCAGATGACAGCCACAATCGATGTCACGACGGCCTCGGCCAATATTGATCGCCATCGCCAGCGCATAAGTGGCTAACAAAACAACCGCCGTTGCGATCACTAACTGTTTATGGTGGGTGATTAACAAGCCACCAGCCACGCCGAGTTCCAGCACCGGCACAATGATCGTTAAAAACGGGATCAACCAGGACGGTAACAACGCGTACGCCTCCAGTACCCCGGCGAAACGCCGACGATAAACCAGTTTTTGCACACCCGCCGCTGCAAACAGAGTGGCCAGACTGACGGTGACAATCTGCGCCAAGACCGGATCAACTACCATGCCTTCACCCCCAGCACGGTTCCCGGCGGCAACATGTCGGACGATAGCAGGTGTTCACCGTTTACAGCGTCGTAAACATTCGCCCGTTGGCTGACCAGCGGCGCAAGGCTATCCTCCCCTTCCATGATCGCCATCCATAAGGTCGCAAGCCCGTTAAGCGGTATGTGGAAGTCCAGAGTGTACAGGCGCGGTTTTTCGTCTTGAGAAACCGCTATCGACATCGTCATTTCCTGCATGTCAATTTCCTGTTGTTTCTCCATGGTTGCTGTATCGAATACCCACACCGAACTGCCTGGTTTTTCAAAGTCGTCACGCTCGCCCTGCTGCACCAACACGTATAATCTGCCGCTCGCCTCATGGGCCGTGGTGTGCTCCATGCCGGCAATCATCCAGCCAGCCTCTCGTTCAGCGTCGGTGACCAGGGGCCACATACCCTTGAGGCTGATGTTGTCACCCGCCATGGTAATGCCATAGATGTTGTTGTCGCGCGAAACAAAGTACCAGGTGTCGCCGATCCGCGAACCGGAGATGGTCAGAAAGTCCTCGACCGCATCAAACAGGGAGTCACTCCGCCGACGCGCAATCACACGACCAGAGTCATCAATCTTCAGCTGCAGGAAACTGCCATTCGCACAGATAGCGTAGTAGTCTCGCGGACCGGCACTGTAGAGGACTGAACAACCTGGGGTCTCCACTTCCTCAACGACCGCGCTTGCTTCCAGGTCCACAATGGTGACCGATTGAGCCGGCGTGTAGTTGACCACCAGCAGAAATTTCTCGTCTTCGGACAACACGGCCAGATGCCGGGTTTTGACTGCGTTCAGGCGCTTAGGCGGTATAACCACTTCACGCACCGGCGCCAGAGTCCGTGCATCGTAAAGGACAACCACATCAGTTCTTTCGCCCCGAGTACCACGGGAGAAGTACGTTTCCAGCGTGATGATGTTGCCCCGTTGCGGCGAGTTTATCACCGTTTTTGCCCAGAACCCCGTGTTTAGTTGCCCCAAGTGACGGCCACGTTCGTCCATCAGAAAGGCACGGCTGTCGCCCATATTGGGTGCCCGAAAGCCGTACATCCAGAACCAGTGTTGGCCACCTTGGTCCGGCAACGATTCGACGGTGGCAAATTCCGGAGTAAACTCGGCGTGGCTCCAGCTTGCTAGGGCCAACAGGGTGACTAAGACTGAACAGCACAAGTGTTTCATGACATCACCTCAGCCAGCACCGGGAAACGTTTAGCCAGAAAAGCACTCTGCATCTCCACGCTCAACCCGGTTAACTGCTCCGCCAATTCAGCGGGCAGCTCATAAGTGAGGTCAACC
>JBCCUW010000439.1:0-3944 GCA_039196385.1 Pseudomonadota bacterium | reverse complement strand
TGATTTCGATTTTTTTGCCCCGGAATTTCAAACAGATACCCAGGCGAATTTCCAACGGATGCAACGAGAATGCCCTTTTGCCCATACCAATAAACCGTTCGATTGGTATGCGGTTACCCGGGAAGCTGATGTCGCCGCGCTGCTGAAAGACTGGGAATTGTGGACCAGCAATTCCGGCCCTGGTCTCGCGCATACCGAAGGCGGCGTACTGGTCAGCGTCGATCCGCCCCAGCACCTGGCTGACCGCCGGTTGGTTAATCAGGCGTTTTCCCCCGCCCAACTACTTGCCATGGAAGATGACATTGCGCTACTGATCGAGCAATTGATTGATCGCTTTGTTGACCAGGGAGCGGGGGATCTGGTGGCGCTGTTCACCATGCCTGTCCCATTGCTCGTCATTGCGCGTTTGTTAGGTCTGGACGAAGACAGGGTCACCCAACTGCGCCCCCTGGCAGATGGTGTGATCCACCCGCAAACGCCACCCGGTAAAGTGGACCGTCCGCCACCGGTCACCCCCGCGCATGAATATCTGGCGAACGTTCTGGATCAGCGACGCGCCCAGTTGGCTGCTGGCGCGCAATTGCCAGATGATGTAACAACAACCCTGCTCACCGCGGATCTGGACGGTCGTAAATTGACTGACGACGAGGTCATGGGCTTCATGTTTTTTCTGTTCATCGCAGGCAGTCAGACAACCACTCAACTAATTGGCAATCTTCTGTATCGTTTGTTGCAGCATCCGGCACAACTAGAGCTGTTGCTCAACGACTGGGACCTGTTGCCCAACGCTGTGGAAGAGTCGCTACGTTTCGACGCCCCGGTCAATGGCTTGTTCAGAACCAACACCCGCGAGACCGAACTGGGCGGTGTGCGATTACCTAAAGATACCAAGGTGATCTGCATGTTCGGCGCAGCCAATGTGGATCCGGAATTCTGGGGTGACAACGCAGGCCAATTTGACATCACACGATCACCGCAACTCACTAAACGCCACTATGCCTTCGGCAAAGGCATCCACTATTGTATGGGAGCACCCCTGGCGCGCTTGGAAGCGCGGCTCGCCGTGCGCGCAATCCTGGAGCGTCTGCCAAATCTGCGCTTGACCGGCAAACCCGGAGAAATTGCAGCCCACGTGATGCATGGGGTGGACTCGCTACCCGTCGCCTGGGATCAGGGCTGAACATCGCCAGCAGGAGACACAATGCCGACATTAAAAATAGATCCAGACAAGTGCCTCAACTCCGGCCAATGCGCCTATCTGCAACCTGAGCTATTCAGCCTGGCAGACGACGGAACTCCGGACATCCTCAACGCGCATCCCCCTGACGAACTGATTGCCAAAGCCCAGGACGCTATCGAGATGTGCCCAGGCCAGGCGATCAGCCTGAAAGAGTGATAAGACCAACCGACAGACTGCCCACGCAGAGGAGAGACCCAGCATGGACGTTTTTGAAGCCATGAACACCTGTACCGCCATGCGGTACTTTAAGCCAGATCCAGTGCCCGCAGACAGCCTGGAAAAAATTATTCATGCCGCCACCCGCGCTTCCAATCCCGGCAACAGCCAGGGTTGGGAATTTCTGATCATGGACGATCCAGCGATCAAAACGCCCGTCGGCGAAGCCGTGTTGGCCGGTATGGCACCATTTTTCGCCAATCGTCCCCCAGGCCAGGACGGTGTAGAAGAGCGCATGTTGGCCGGGGCAGAACATCTGGCCAAAAATTTTGCGCAGGTCCCTGCCTGGATTGTGGGTATGGCGCGCAAGGTTTATCCCCCTCACGACCCGCAAGAGAGTTTTATGCACTCGACCATTTATCCGGCAGCGCAAAACCTGATTGTGGCCGCACGCGCCATGGGCATCGGCACCTGTTTCACGACGTTCCCAGGCAATGCGGAGCCACTAATTCGCGAACTCTGCAACATACCCTCAGATCTGCACCTGTTTGTCTACGTTGCCGTCGGGTTTCCTGACAAGGATTTCAAACCGGTGCGACGTAAGCCACTGGAGCAAGTGATCACCTGGAATCGCTATAGCTGAGCGGAGGCCAATATGTACGAACATGTGCTCAGTCCCATCAGCATTAACCACGTCGACGTACCCAACCGGGTAGTACGCACCGCCCACGCCACGGGCATCGGTGGCGGCACCATGAGCGATGATCTGATCGCCTATCACGCTGCCCGAGCCCGGGGTGGCGTCGGTCTGACAATAATAGAAATTCTCTCCGTCCATCCGTCCAGCCCTGCCACACTGAATTCGTTCGACCCCTCTCTACCAGAGGGTTACAGTAAATTAATGTCCGCCTGCGCACCTCATGGAATGAAGGTTTTCCAGCAGATCTGGCACGCGGGACACAACGGCTCACCCCTGGATGGCAGCGCACCGTGGTCTGCTTCCGATATTCCCAGCCCGCAAGTCGGCGTGGTACCGGAGCCTATGACAAAAAACCAGATAGACGAGATCATCGCTGCTTATGCGGATACCGTAAAACTGTGCAAAGACGCCGGCCTGGACGGCGTGGAAATTCACGGCGCACACGGCTATCTCCCCCAACAATTTCTTTCTGCTAATACAAACAAGCGCAACGACGAATACGGTGGCAGCCTGGAAAATCGCATGCGCTTCCTCATGGAAATTATGCGCGCCTGCCATGTCCACGCAGAAGAAGGCTTCGCCATTGGTGTGCGACTGGCCGCAGACGGCACGACCGGTGGCGTCGGTCCAGACGAGAACATCGCCGTACTAAAGGCCTTGCGGGACGAAGGGCTGACCGATTTTGTTGACGTTTCCCTCGGCAGTTACCACGCTTTTCCCAAATTGATAGGTGGCATGCACGAACCAGCCGGCTACGAATTGGCCACCGCGGAACCCGTCACCCGGGCTTCCGGCGAAATCCCCTCCATAGTGACAGGGCGTTATCGGACCATGGAAGAAGTGGATCAGGTTATTCGACTGGGCCAGGCTGACCTGGTAGGGATGACCCGGGCTACCATCGCAGATCCCGATCTTGTCGACAAAACCCGTCGCGGAGAGGTCGATCGGATTCGCCCATGCATCGCCTGCAATCAGGGTTGTGTCGGCCAACTACTGGGCCCCCAGAGGAAGATCGGTTGTGCAGTGAACGCCGGCGCTGGTTTTGAGCGTCACATTGCCGATCATCTGCTACAGACCACCAACAATCCGCAACATATCCTGATCGTCGGCGGCGGTCCTGCCGGTATGGAGGCAGCTCGTGTTGCTGCCTTGCGCGGACACCGGGTGACGCTGGCTGAAGCCGGACCTGACCTGGGCGGTACACTGTCTATTGCAGCGAAAGCACCCACCAGGCAGCAACTGCAGGATTTTATCCTGTGGCTCCAACAGGAAATCTACGCACTGAACGTTAACGTCAGATTATCCACCTACGTGACCGCAGACGATCTGGCAGGCTTTGCAGCCGACCACGTTATTTTGGCCACAGGTGCGGAGCCGCGAATGGATGGCATACAAATGTCCCACCCCGGTGAGCCGGTACACGGGTTTGACCTGCCGCATGTTGTATCCAGCAACGAACTGTTCACCACATCCGCACACTTGCAAGCCAGCCACGCTCTGGTGATAGACGATACCGGTCACTACGAAGGTCTCGCCGCGGCTGAACATCTGGCCAGCCATGGCGTCAAGCTCACCCTGGCAACCCGGCTGCCAACCCTCGCACCAGAGGTCCGCAGCGCGCTTATGGTCGACCCCGCCCTGCAGCGACTTGCACAGTACGACTTCACCTACCATGTCGGTACTCGAGTACTCAGCACCGACGGCCAGTCCGCACGATTGGAACCCGTTACAGGTGGCCCAGATTGGTCCATCAACGCGGACCTGGTGGTATTTATCTCGCTGAACCGGCCGCGCACTGAGCTCGTGAGTGCGCTGCAGCATTCCGACCTGCCCTATACGCGCATCGGT
>JBCCUW010000438.1:0-3971 GCA_039196385.1 Pseudomonadota bacterium | reverse complement strand
CTCGTGTGGACAGTATTGACGCGCAATCTGCGCAAATTGCAGGCAGAGGGGGGGTTGCTATGGCCTACGACGTAGTCATTAAGAATGGGTTTGTCATTGACGGTTCCGGGGGCGCGGGATATGCCGCAGATGTGGCCATCCAGGATGGTCGGATCGCCGCCATGGGCCGGGTCAACGAAAAAGCCAAACAGGTGATCGATGCAGAAGGCCATGTCGTCAGCCCGGGTTTTGTCGACGGCCACACGCATATGGATGCCCAGGTGTTCTGGGATCCCATCGGTTCCTGTTCCTGTTACCACGGGGTGACCAGCGTGGTCATGGGTAACTGCGGTTTTACGCTGGCGCCATGCAAGCAGGAAGATGCGGACCTGGTGTTCCGCAATCTGGAACGTGCTGAAGACCTGTCCCGTGATGCCATGCTGGCGGGCATCGACTGGTCCTGGGAGAGCTTTCCGGAATTTCTCGATGCAGTGGATGCGTTACCCAAGGGTATTAACTACGCGGGTTATATTGGCCACTCGGCGCTGCGCACCTATGTGATGGGTGAGCGCGCGTTTACGGACGAGGCGGGCGAAGACGATGTGAAAGCCATGCAACGGCTCGTTAAAGAGGCTATGCAGGCCGGTGCGATTGGTTTTTCCACCTCGCGCACGTTTAACCACATCACCGCTGACGAACGACCGGTGGCGAGCCGGGTCGCGGCATGGGATGAGGTACGGGCCATAGTGAACGCCGTTGGTGAAACCGGCAAAGGCATTTTTGAAATCGCCGGTGAGGCGCCCGGCCGGGATCCGGAGCGGATTCGTGAATATCACAACCGTCTGCGCGACCTGGCGGTTGAATCCGGCGTCACCCAGACCTGGGGCATGTTCAGTTTACGCATAGCGCCGGATTTCTGGCGTCCCTATTTTGATCTGTTGGATGAAACGGCGGCTGCGGGTGGTCGCATGTTTGCCCAGGTGCATACCCGGGCGCTGAATACGCTGTTGTCTTTTGAAAGTCACACACCCTTTGACAAGTGGGAGTTGTGGTCTGAAATCCGGGCGTTGCCGCTGGCAGAGCAGCAGGCGCGGCTGCAGGACGCCGCACTGAAAAACAAGCTGGTGGAGATTGCCAATCGCGACTACACCGGCCCCCGGGTGGTGGGTGCAGAAGCCCGGCCACCGCACTGGGACTACGTGTATCCCATGCTGGATATGCAGTACGACCAGCCGTCCATGGGCGAGCTGGCGAGGCAGAAGGGGGTCAACCCCGTTGAGTTGATGATTGATATGGCGCTCGAGGCGGATATGAAAATGTTCTTCCGTCAGCCCATTGCCAATGAAAATCAGGACGACGTGCTGGAAATGATGAAACATCCGCGCTCGGTGGTGACCTTTTCTGACTCCGGCGCTCATGTCGCGCAGATTATGGACAGCTCACTGCAGACACATCTGCTGAGCCACTGGGTGCGTGAAAAGCAGGCGCTACCACTGGAAGAAGCGATTCGTCAGATTACCTACAACACGGCCACGATGTGGGGCCTGCATGACCGCGGGTTGCTGCGCACGGGTATGGCGGCGGATGTGGTGATTTTCGATCCCGACACCATCGGCGCGCGTATGCCCGAGATTGTGCACGACCTGCCTGCGGGGGCGAAACGCCTGAAGCAGACAGCGGACGGTATTCTGCATACCCTGGTGAATGGTGAGGTGGTGCTCAGCAACAACGAGTACAGCGGCGCCACGCCAGGACAGCTGCTGCGCAGTTGAGAGCAGTTTGAGTAATAGTGCTCTGACCGGTCGGCCCACGCAGGAATTTTGAAGCTTATGCCGGTCTGGCTGGGTGGCGTGGAGGCGGGCGGTAGCAAGTTTCGCTGTGCGGTAGCGCAGTATGTGCCGGGACGCGATGCAGCGTCACTCACCCGCGTCAAGCCGCTTGCAGAAATCAGCATTCCCACCACTGACCCGTCGAGCACGCTGGCACGCGTGCGCGAGTTCTTCGCTGCGCAGCCTGGACTCTCTGCGCTCGGCGTAGCCAGTTTTGGACCGCTATGCGTAAACCCACAAGATGCGGCGTATGGCACGCTGCTGGATACCCCGAAGCTTGCCTGGCAGGGCGTGGATTTGCGCGCTGGGCTGGCCATTTCCGGCATGCCGATTGTTTTGCATACCGATGTGGTCGCGGCGGCACTAGCGGAATTTCAGGTGGCAGGAGAACCGGCACCCCCGGTGATGGTCTATGTGACGGTGGGTACGGGAATTGGCGCTGCGGTGCTGGTGAATGGCAAGCCGCTGCCCGGTCCGGGCCATGCTGAGTTTGGCCATTTATACGTGCAGCGCCATCCGGTAGACGATGGTTTTGCGGGTAGCTGTCCTTATCACGGCGACTGTCTTGAAGGCTTGGCCAGCGCACCAGCGTTGGCGGCGCGCTGTGGGGTCAGCCAGGCTGCCGTGGCGACCATCCAGGACGAGCAGGTGTGGCAGATCGAAGCGGAGTATCTGGCTCAGGCCTGTGTCAATCTATTGCGCACTCTAGCCCCGGCGCGGATTGTCCTGGGAGGCGGGGTGATGCAGCGTGCAGGATTGTTGGCGCAGGTATTGGCCCACACGCGTGAGCTGCTGGGCGGTTACTATGCGCCGGCACCGGACGGCCTGGCGAATTGTATTGTGCCACCGACGCTGGGAGATGGGGCCGGCCTGCGCGGGGCTCTTGTACTGGCTGCAGAGGGTCTTGCTGGGGAGAGTTTAGCTGCTGAGGGGGGGCTGGCTGCGGAATGGCCCTCAGCTTGATTCACACCGCCGCTTCGGGCAACATGCCTCGCCTCACGCACCCGTAGTTCAACTGGATAGAGCATCGGCCTTCGAAGCCGAGAGTTGTAGGTTCGAGTCCTACCGGGTGCGCCATTCTGCTTTTCCTCCCGCGAAAACCGCTAGAGCCCTTATGGGAAGGGCGGTTTCGGGGGTTCTAAATCCCTCGTTTCGCGCATAGGCCAATTTGCTCGCAAAAGCGAGTTTAAGCACGGCTCGCTTAGCCTCGATCGGCCCTGAACGCCATAGTCTATAGGGGTTTGCGAGAAACAACATCGAAGTTCTAAATGCGTCCTCAAAGGTGTTCGCGGGCACCTCAGTTTCGGCTGCTTTTTCTTCCAGAACGGCTTTGTGTCGTTCAAGAACGCTGATCTTGTTTTCGTACGCTTTGATGACAGAGGGTGAGTCCGCCTCGATGACGCGATCTAGAAGCTGATCGATTTGTTTCTGTGTTTTGTGAGCCTCTGCGTCCAACTGCTTTATGCGCTTCTTTTGGCTCTCCAATCGAAAATCCCAAAGCTTTCGAAACATGCTGGCTGCGATCTGAAAAAGCGATTTTGCTGGTTGCAGTTTCTGTAACAGGACTTCGAACTCGCCCTCGATCTTACCTCGCTTGATGGACTTTCCGTAGCTCTCACAACCCTTCTTTCGGCAGAGATAGTATGGGTACCTGGCCGTCTTTCCGGTCGACCAGCAAGCCGTCAGGGGCGTTGAGCAATCGCCACAAACAACGGCACCCCGGAGTGGGAAATCTTCACTGAGGTTTTTTCTCGCCGGTGCTTTTGCCCCCTCGTTTAGGCGATCTTGGATCTTTTGAAAGTTCTCGAAGCTGATGACCGCTTCATGCTGTCCGGGTCGTAGGCTGACGTTCCAGCTAGGGGCTTCGACATATCCAGCGTACACGGGGCGGGTGAGCATCTCTTTGACGCGCTGCATGCGAACCTCACCGTACTTATCGCGTGGGTACTCGGGAAAGGACTCTAAGAACCGCTTCACCTCAGCCTGGATTTGGAAACGACCGGACGCGAAGCCTTCTAGCGCCTCTTGGATAATCGAAGCAAGCGGTTCATCTCGAACCAAGACATTGCCTTGTCCACTTCTGCGCTCGTACTTGTACCCATAGGGGCACGCAAACACCCAATAGCCGTTGACCACGCGCGCCCGCATGCGGTTAACGGTCTG
>JBCCUW010000437.1:0-3981 GCA_039196385.1 Pseudomonadota bacterium | reverse complement strand
CGCACCAGTATGTACTGGATTTTGACGATGGCGACCGTCGTTTTGGGCTGCGTCCGCTGACCCGCATATTCGATGCGCAAATAGCGCTCTGGGGGCTGGGCGGCAGCGCGTTATTGATCTACCGGTATGTGCAGGTGCCTCAGTTTGTCGGTGAGCAATTGGGCGCGGCGCTGATGTGCCAGGTCAGTACCCAGCTTGGTCCCTGCGACCCGGCTTTTGCGACGGTAGACCTGTCGCTCCTGTTGCCGGATTTGCATACGGCGTTGCTGATGTTGGCTTGGTTTGGCCTGATTCCTGTGAGTGCCTGGTTAACTAACCTCAAGCTGTTGCCCCTGCGCACGATGCCCGAAACTGGTGGGCGCCTGGCGTTTCTCAAGGCATTGGTGCCCCCTCACGACCAATACAGCGTTGACCTTCACGGCTCAGATCTCACCCGGTCCGAAGCGCTGGCGGATAAATTTCGTGCGCACGACTTTGCGCCCATTGGTGACAATCGAGCATTAGACACAATCCGTGCATATGCGTTTATGTGGTGTCTAATGTGTGTGCCCCTATTGCCTGCAACCCTGCCTCAAGCTCTGCTGTTGTGCGTGTTCGCGGGTTTTGCGTTGACCCTGGCACGATTGATTTATGCGCTGCCGAGGCACCTGTTGGCGCGGGTTGATCAGTCCCTGGTCTAGCGCGCTGTATAGTGCAAGATGGCGTCAGTCCTGCGGTAAATTGACAATGTCCACTGCGGGAAGCTCGCCGGCAGGTTCGAAGCCCAGTACGCGACCGTAAAAATACAGCTCCGCTTCTAGCGACGAAATGATTGATTCAGCCTGGCGAAAACCGTGTTGTTCGCCAGCGTATGTGAGATAGGCAGCAGCGACGCCTTTGTTCACCAGGGCATTAAAGATCTTTTCTGACTGATTGGGCGGCACAATTTCGTCTTCCAAGCCCTGCAGCGTAATCAGCGGACTGGAAAAGCTGTCCAGGGCGTTGATCGGTGAACGGGCGGTATAGATCTCAGCCTCTGCAGGATATGGCCCGATCAAAGAATCCAGGTAGCGCGACTCAAATTTGTGGGTGTCGCGGGCCAGTACCGTCAGATCACTCACTCCGTAGTAGTTTGCCCCGGCTGCAAATACACCACTGGACGCCAGCGCTGCCAGCACGGTAAAACCACCGGCGCTGCCCCCACGAATTAACAAGCGCTGCGGATCAGCCAGCCCCTGCTGCACCGCAAATTCAGTCGCGGCGATGGCATCCTGAACATCAGCGACTCCCCAGGTGCCCTGCAGACGGTTGCGATAAGCGCGGCCGTAACCCGTGCTGCCGCGGTAGTTGACATCCATGACGGCGATACCGCGGCTGGTCCAGAACTGTTTGGCGATGTTGAAACCCGGACTGGTTGAACCGGTGGGGCCACCATGCATGACGATCATCAGGGGTGGGCGTTCCCCTTCCGGCGCACTGTAGTCAACGTTGACCGGTGGATAGTAGTACGCGTGGGCAGTTTCGCCGGAAGCGGTGGAAAATGAGACGGGTTGAGATCTGGACACGTAACCATCTGCCACTGCCCGCTCGCCTGACGCGTGGACTATGTGGTGCGCCTTGGTGTCCAGGTTCAGCTCAACCACGGCGGCCGGCAGGTTTT
Organism: Pseudomonadota bacterium; assembly: GCA_039196385.1. GTDB lineage: Bacteria > Pseudomonadota > Gammaproteobacteria > Pseudomonadales > Azotimanducaceae > UBA4421. The sequence continues at coordinate 2,342 of JBCCUW010000437.1, read as the reverse complement.
CGCGGCCAGCGATAAAATAGGCTTTGTTACCGCTTGCGGCCAGGCTATGGAAACTCACGAATGGTAAGTCGAGGGGTTCCAGGTCGCCGGTAGTCAGCGATAGCAGGGCCAAGGTTTGGGTCGAATTTCGGTGATAACTGACCAGCGCGGTAGTGTCCGAAGTCAGGGCGAAAAAGCGGCTGCCCAGACCCCAGAGTGCGTCTCCTAATTCTGCTTCAAGAGCATGCACGGGCTGGATAGCCGGGTTTGTTGCTTCGCCCTTCCACCGATGCATATTCCACCAGCCCGAGCGGTCGCTGAGAAAATACAGGGTGCCATCGCTGGCCCACGTGGGTTGCAGTATTGATTCGTCTACGCCGGTGTTCAGCTGCTGCACGTTTTCCAGCAACCCGGCTGCGGAAACCTCAGCGACCCACAGCTGGACGTGGTCCCACGGCATATTCGGATGGTCCCAGCTGATCCACGCAAGCTGAGTGCCATCAGGACTGAAGCGTGGATAGGCGACAAAGTCGGACTTGTCCCAGAGTACGGTATCCTGCACTGTTTCCGTCGCGCCGGTGTTGATTCCAACAATCGTGTTGAGTGCTTCACCGTCACCGCGGTGATCTTCCCGCACGCAGGCCAGCAGTGTCTGGTGTGGATGCGCGTCGCAGTCGGCGTAGCGCAGGCCCTCGGTCTGGGTGATGCGCGTAACCACGCGTTCGGCATCCACGTGGTAGAGCGATTGGTCGCTGAAATTGACAAAGTAAGCGCCCCTATCCACTGCGGTAAAACTGCCCCCGCCGTATTCGTGCACGCGGCTGCGGACGTTGAACTCAGCCGGTGTCACATCCCGTGGTTGCCCATCGTGTTTGACCAGCACGTAGCGCCCCCCTTCGGTGGGGCGCATCTCCAGCCAGTACAGCGTGCCGTCGCGAACACTCACTTGCAACAAAGCGTTGGCGGCTTCTGCCACCAGGTTAGCGGAAATGGGTGAAGTCCAGGTGCCAAAAGGTGCTTGCATAGGTTGACCAAATTGTTGCGGGGTGAGGATTGAGGTTACTGGTGGCGCTGCGCAGGCGCTGATGCCGAGCAGGTAGATTGCCAGACTCGCTCGCCATGGCCAGATTTGCACTAGGGAGAGGCCTGCGGTGTCTCTGCGCTGGCCGCTGTTGCTTTGTCCAGTTGGGCCATGACCGCAGCGTTTGGGAAACCATCCGCCAGCAGCCCTTGATCCTGTTGAAACTTGCGCGTTGCCTTGCGAGTTCCGGGACCGAGAACGCCATCCGCCAGACCGGGCTCATATCCCAGTGTGGCCAGTTGCTCCTGTAGACGAGTTACTTCAGCGGTAGACAGCCGGGTGTCAGGTAACGCGGTATGCAGGCGACCAGCACCAGCAATACGGTCTGCCAGGCGACCTACCGATAGTGCGTAAAACTCTGAGCGATTCCATTTCATGATGATGTTGAAATTGCTGTAAACCAGAAAAGCGGGACCTGTGAAGCCCGCCGGTAGAATGACAGCGCTTTGTGTGTCCAGCTCGGGCAGGGGTTGGCCAGCGGTGTCCTGGACTCCCATATGGGCCCAGGCGGACAGCGGTCGCCATTGATCACTGCCGGTGAGGCCGTAATCGAAATCCCGGGGCAGTGTCACCTCGCGGCCCCAGCGGAAGCCTGACTGCCAGCCAATATCCTCAAGGTATTGACCGGCTGAGGCCATCGCGTCATGGATGCTGCCCACCAGGTCAGCCCGATCGTCACCATCGCCATCCAGCGCATGGGCTAGATAGGTCGTCGGCATAAATTGCATGTGGCCAATCGCCCCGGCCCAGGAGCCCACCAGCTGATCCGGTTGCATGTCACCCTGATCGACAATTTGCAGGGTCGCCAGCAACTGATCGGTAAAAAACGCAGAACGTCGAGAATCGCAGGCCAGTGTAGCCAGCGCGCTGGGGATGTACAGGTTGCCGAAGTAGCGGCCGAAGTTGGTTTCCAGTCCCCAGAACGCCACCAGATACTGGGCGGGTACACCGCTGGTTCGGGTGACACTTTCGAGCAGTTCGCGATGCTCCTGTAGCAACAGCCGCCCCTGTTCAACCCGGTAAGCGGTGACGCGTTTCGTGTAGTAATCCGCGAACGTCTGGGTGAACTCAGGTTGCGCGCGGTCGCTGGCCACAACTCTAGGGAGTTCTTCAATGGTGCTGAAGACGCGCTCGAGCGTCGCTTCTGTGATACCGCGGGTAAGTGCGGTGTTACGCAGCTCACCCTTGCACTCGGCAAACGTCGCCGACTCGGCCCAGACCGTTGGTTGGCATAGCAGGGCGGGCAACAGACCCAGCACAAAACGTGCAGCGTTGGCTATAT
>JBCCUW010000436.1:0-3998 GCA_039196385.1 Pseudomonadota bacterium | reverse complement strand
CCGGAAGAAGGTTGGGTGGTGTCCATGAACCGGGATGAAGACATTGTGGTGAACGACCCACAAACGCTGGCAGAGCGGACTGAAGTGGCCGCAGCCTGTGCCCTGCGGCTGAAGATTCGCATGCCCGTGGTGGTGGATGAGCTTGATGACAACATTGCCCGAGCGTACGGCGCTTTGCCGGATCGGCTGTATCTGATTGGCCAGGGTGGTCACATCGCCTTTCAGGGCGCACCCGGCCCCTGGGGGTTTGACCCAGCCGCGCTGGAAGCGGCAATTGAAGCTGAAGTGGGGTGATGTAGAGAGCGCTTGGCTGCGCGGATCGCGCGGCTAAGCCTGCGGTCCGCGCCAGGCGTGGGAGAACTCCGGCTTAACATCCGCGCGACGCGCCAGTCCCTCGTCAGCCAGTTTGCTGCGTAACAAAGCCAGGTGCTCACGCCCGAACAGGCCCAGTTCGCGGCTCTGTTGCGCGTCGTGCATGACATAGTGAGGTACGCCGACACAGCCACTCGCTTCCGCCTGTTGGTTGCACGCCAATAACTGCGCCTCTCCAGGACCACCTGGCGCAACAAAAGCATCAAGACCCTGAGTGTCGACGCCGGTTTCGGCTAACGTATTGCGGAGCTGGTCTAATGATTCCAGCTCGTAGTCGCGCCAGCCGCTGCCCCAACCGGTGAGGTAAACCAGCATCATAAACGGGACTTCCTGTCGCTGTTGCTTGGCGAATAGAAATACTTTGTGTGCCAGTGTGGAGTCGAGCAGGCGGATGGGACTGCGCAAGGGCAGATTCTGCAGTGCGGCGTACTGTCGTGCGGCGGCGTAGTACATGCGCGCTTTCCGGTCAGCCGCCGCGTCCGGTGGACGTCGCTGCATATCGGCTTCCACGCTCGAGCTGACGCCAATATCGGTGTAGCTCAAGGTGTAGGGCAAGAAATTGACGTGCACGCTAAAATCCTTGGCAAGCTCAATCGAAGGTCTCACGGCCAGGTAAGCGTGGGGTGACTTTAGATCGATAAAAACAGTGATCTCTTTGTTACCGGGCAGGTCCATGGTGCGCTGCCAGTCAGGCATCTCCTGGAGGATCAGGTTGAGTTGTTCCTGTTGCTCTGCGCGCATGTGAGTACCGGGGTGCTGGTGCGTTTTTTGGGTTGACCGGTGGGTATTATCGCTTGAACAAATTCGGGGCGGACCAAAACGACTCTGCGCCGCTGGTTCTGGATGGGCAAGGGCTCTACACTGGTCGTTTTGGATAAATTCAATATGAGCGTTCGCCTGGTTGCCCTGGACATTGATGGCACGCTGTTGGCTCCGGGTGTTTCGCACGATGCCGTGCCGGACCAAACGATGACCCGTGCCATCACGGGCCTAATGGAAGCGGGTGTGGTGGTGGTTCTGGCGACCGGGCGCATGTATCCGGGCACCGTGCGTATCGCCCAACATCTGGGCGTGACGAGTCCGCTGGTTTGTCAGCAGGGTGCATCAACGCATCATCTGGATGGCTCGTTATTACAGTGGCATAGCATTGATCCTGACATTGCCCACGAACTGGCTGAGTTTGCCGAAAACGCGGGCTGGCCATACGCCTGGTTTGATGCCCACCGCTATCTGGTATCGGCACCGAATGCGGCGTCACAACACTTTGCCGACGTTTCGGACATCTCCGTAGAGCTGCATGAGTCACCGCGTCACTCGGGTGTGACGGCAACCGGTATCGACATTATCAGCACTACTGACCATGCTGCAGATATCCACCGTGAGCTGGATGCCCGCTATGGGCAGCGGGTTGAGCTGCTGGACTTTTCTTCAGTAACGGCCGTTCACTCACCGAATGCCAGCAAAGGCCTGGCGGTGGCTGAAATTGCGGCAGACCTGGGGATAACACAGGCGGAGGTGCTTGCTGTGGGTGACAGCGCTAACGATGTGTCTATGCTGGAATGGGCGGGACACAGTGCTGCGCCGGCGCATTGCGACCGCTACGCGCGCACGGCCGCGCGCGAAGTGGTATCCGGTGACGGGGTGGATGGTGTGGCTCGTCTGTTACACGACGTGTTAAACGAGACCTGACCCTTTACCGGCGATATCTGAGCGACTGAACCTCAGTTCAGCCGCGTGAAGTTGCCGGTGGCTTCTTCCCAGGCTCGTTGCAGCACAAAGGGACGGTCCAAGCCGATGGAGATAAAAAAGCGGATGGGCTCGTAACCCGCGTCTTCGGTGAGCGCGTCGGTTGCCAGGACGTCTTCCAGACTGGTGCCGTCTGCCGCGGCCTTTTCACCAATCTCCCAAAGCTGGTGCAGGAAGTTCTGATATTGGCGAATACCATCGCGATCCGTCGTGGCACCGTGGCCCGGAATGACGCGATCAAAACTCAGCGCAAGGGTGCGATCCAGGGTGGCGGGCCAGGCACTGATGCTGCCACCGGCCTCCAGGTCAATGTTGGGATAATGCTGATTGAAATGCAGGTCGCCCATGTGAATGACCTGCTCGTCAGTGAACACCACCACCAGATCACCGTCTGTGTGGCCAATGCCCGGGTGCACCAGCTCGATGGTTTTGCCGCCGATTTCCAGCGTCTGCTGATCTTCGAAGGTTTCGTTGGGTTTGAGCGGTGCCGCTTCACCGGCCCAGAACTCTGCATCCAGCGCGTTCAGATGGGACAGCGTGCGCTCTGTCGACAATACCCGGGTACCCGGGGCAAAAGCTGGATTGCCGTGAGTATGGTCAAAGTGATAGTGGGTGTTGATGATCATGGCGGTATCGCTGCCGGTGAGTTCCCAGGCTACTTCACGGATTTTGTCACCCTGCAGCGGAAAGGTCATGGTGTCGACAATGACATTGCCGGCGTCTGTGCGTAATACCGCCGTGTTGCCGCCCATACCACGTAACACGTACAGATCGTCGGTGAGCTGTTCGACCTCGATGGCGCGCAGCTCGCTGTACACAAAGCCGGTGGCGCCGGCAATGACCAGCACAATGGCAATTAAGGCAATCTGCCAATTTTTCATTTGCTTGTCCCCTCTCGCAAAATTGCACCATAACGTTTGACACGCGCCAGCACTACTATAGAATTCTGCGACTCAGGTTTCAGCCCTGTTCAGCGGGATTAGCTCAGTTGGTAGAGCGAGACGTTGCCAACGTCTAGGTCGCGTGTTCGAATCACGTATCCCGCTCCAAATTTTTCCTTTAAATTCAAGACACTTACGGCGTTTATGCGAAGGACCCTTGCGGTGCTTTTTCTAAGGCTGGCGCGTCGATAGTCATCAATCGCCGTGGCAGCAGGAGAGAAACTTCTTCGCGCTCTTGATTTGGCGGCCAGACAGTTGACGTGATGCTCGCAAGGCGGGCTCCGCGCTGATTGGGAAGCGTTTTTGTGTGACTTCCGGCACGCTGTGCGTCGGACCATGACCTCAGAACAACGAGATTTTATGGTCAACGCCATCGACCAGCAGCAAATTGCTGGCCATATAGGACAGGCCACGGAGATTCGGATTGCGTTAGCCCTGGCGGACTCCTGCAAGGCGCTGGTTACCGAACTTGCGGCGCAGGAGCAATCCGGCGAAGCCGAGGCCGAGCAATCCTAGCGTTCCCGGTTCGGACACGCTCATTGGTGATGACCATCTTGCTACACCCCTGCCTGCAAAAGCGCCATCAGGCAAATGAAAGTCGCCTGTAGATGCAGTCCATGTACCTTCATAGTTTTTGCCCCTCGTCCAGATCGAAGTGGTGAAGGGCCCGCAAGAACCACCCTTACCGCAGAAACTCCATTGAACAAGATTGTAGTCCGAGTCCACGATCAGCGGGCCGTTTTCCTCAATGTTGGTGAAATCGCCGCCTTTCACTATATTCTGAATACCGTTGGTGGCTGTTAAGTAAAACTCCCACACCACGTCGTAGATGCTCAATTCAACGTTCGGTGTTAGCTTCGACTTATCGAGAACGAGGTAGCCCTCTGCGGTATAACCACCGAAAGTCTCTGGTCCGGTTGATACTGTCAGCTCACCAGT
>JBCCUW010000435.1:0-4003 GCA_039196385.1 Pseudomonadota bacterium | reverse complement strand
GTCAGGTGATTGCCGCGGCAGACGGCACGCTCAGTCATAACCTGTTTGGCATGAAGGCAAAAAGCCCGCAAGAACCCTCAGTGGCCATTACCTCACAAGAATTTGAACACGGACGGTGGCTCGCCCGTGAAGATCACTTTCGCCAGTATGCAGATTGGCAGAACAGTGTGGAAGATTATCTGCGCACCATCAGTGAATCTCCACGCTATCAGCAGGCCATGAATGTGGCGGCTGATCCTGCCGCGTATGCGCAGGCACTGCAGGATGCCGGTTACGCCACAGATCCTCAGTACGCCAGCAAACTGCAAGCCGTCGTCGCCTCCGTTCAACAGACAATTTCCAGGCTCGGTCTCTGATGGCGTCGCTATTTAACATTGGCGTCAGCGGCTTGCGTGCGCAGCAGTCGGCCCTGAATATTGTGGGCCAGAACATCACCAATGCCAGTACGGAAGGTTACTCCAGGCAGCGCGTGGAGTTGGTCTCTCAAGTACCCAGCAGCAGCGCGGGGCTGGTCCCCGGCGCCGGGGTGCAGGTGAAACAGGTAGAACGTATTGCGGATGCATACATTGATCAGCAGATTCGCACGGATTCTGCGTTGCATGCTGAGTTAACCGCATTTACGGACCGTATATCCCAGCTTGAGGGCACGCTGTTCGACAGCCAGTTTGGTATCGATTCTGGAATTCAGGATTTTTTTGACGCCATGCAGAACGCGGCGAACGAGCCGTCGGATCTTGCCATGCGCCAGTTTGTCCTGAGCAGCGCTGATGCGCTGGTCAACCGTTTTCACAGCGTCACTGATCGCTCCTGGTTGCAGGCCCGGGATATCACTGGCGCCCTGGAATCGGCCAGCGTCCGGGTGAATGAGCTGGCCGGTTTACTTGTCCAGGTGAACGAACGAATTGCGGGACTGCAGAGCAGTAACGACTCCGGTGCGTTGAACCTGATGATTGATCGGCGCGATCTGCTCTTGAAAGAACTGTCTGAATTTGTGGCAATTGATACCTCGGAGCAGGGTGACGGCCAGGTGAATGTGTTTATCGGCAAAGGTCAGCCACTGGTCCTGGGCGGAGAAGCTGCCCGCATGGAAATCACCGGTGACGGTGATATCACGCTGCGAGCGGTGGGTGCGCAAGGCAGCCAGGTAGTCACGAATTCGATCACCGGCGGTGAAATCGGCGGTATTCTCAAGTACCGCGAAGATGTATTGTGGCCCACCCAGAACGAACTGGGTCGCCTGGCTGCAGCCATCTCCATCGCGTTTAACGAGCAGCACCAGCAGGGTGTTGATCTGGAAGGCCAGTTTGGCGCTGACTTTTTTCGTGACGTCAACGATCCTGAACTGGTGCGCCAACGTGTCGACTATCTGGGCGGACAATCGGTGAACGGCGACTCTACCCAGGTTGGCAGGATTAATGTGTACATCGATGATCCGTTTCAATCAGCGGCTACCGATTACGAAGTACGTTTTTCAGAAGCCAACCCCGGCGCTTATACCATTACCCGCCGCAACGACGGCGAAATTGTGTTGCAGGGTTCGTCGCTGACCCCGCCCACAGAAGTGAGCTTTGACGGTTTGCGAGTTGAGTTTGCCAGTGGTGAATTTACACCAGGCACAGCACTGCTGTTGCGTCCTTATGCAGACTTCGGCAGCCAGTTTGACGTGTCTTTGCAGGATCCGTCCCAGGTTGCCCTGGCGTCTCCTGTACAGGTGTCAGCGGATCCGACCAACCAGGGTACCGCAGAATTGCTGGTTAACAGCATCACGGACGGCGAGCATCCGTTGTTTGCCGAAGGTGGCACGCTGATGCCGCCGCTGCTGATTCGGTTTGTTTCAGATACTGAATATCAGGTGCTGGACAACAGTAACCCAGGTCGCCCGGTGCCCCTCGAACCGGATCTGGGCTTGCAGACCTATCTGGCGGGTGCGCAGAATCAATTGTTGCCGACGGCACCGGGAACCAGCCTGGTGTCTACGTCGGGTCCGGCAGTTAACAGCTTGCCCGGACAAACGGATCTGGTCAGTAATCTGGATGCAGGAAGCAATCGCTATCCTGCCGGCCTCATCACTGTTGACTATACGAAGTCTGAGTTTGCCGGTACGTTTACCGGCAACACCCGTAGCGCAACGCTCAATGCAGACGCCAGCGCCCGGGAAATAGCACAGCAACTGAATGCGTTACCTGGTGTGAAGGCGTCAGCGCAAACGGCTTTGACGTTACAGAATCTGGTGAATTTCGAATCAGGCACGCCGGTAGAGCTGGCCGTCAACGGCCAACTACTGACCGGTTTTGCTGATCTGACCGAATTAGCGGACGCGATTACTGAGAATGCGACACTGGCCCAGCAGGGTATTGTCGCGCGTTCTGACGGCCAGTCGTTAGTGTTGGAGTCGCTTTATGGTGATGATCTGACCTTGCACTTTCAGGGTGATCCCAACGAATCGATTACCGTGGCAAACAGCAAGGGTGAACAGATTGATCTGCGCGGCAATTTACCCGGCAGCTACCGCACGCTAACAGTGGGTGGTGAAGTGTCCACCATCTTAGAGCCTGGCATAGAGATGACCACCCAATATACAGGTGTGTTTGCGGCCAATCCCGAACACGCCCGGGCAGATCTGGGATTTGACTTGCTCCTCAGTGGCAATGTCGCCGCCGGTGATGAGTTTTCGGTGGGCTTCAACACTGGCGGTATTGCGGACAATCGCAACGCACTGCTGCTGGCTTCTCTCAGCGATCAGGCCCTGGTCGGCGATCCCAAGCGGTCTTTTTCAGGCGTGTTTGGCGCCTTGGTACAAGAAGTTGGCGTGCAGTCTGCACAGGGTCAGATCAGTCGGGATGCTGCGGGTGTGTTGCTGGAACAATCTGAGGCTTTCCGGGAAAGCGTGTCCGGGGTGAACCTGGATGAAGAGGCGGCCAGTCTCATTCGCTATGAACAGGCGTATAACGCGGCAGCTCAAGTTATTACCGTGGCGCGCGATATCTTTAATGTACTTCTGAATTCCGTGAGTTAAGCAACGTCTATGCGCATATCCTCTTTCCAGATACACCAGCAGGCGACCAGTCAGCTTCAGGAACTGGGTGCCCAGGCGGCCGCCACTCAGCAGCAGATTGCGCAAGGCAAACGTCTGACCAAGCCTGGTGACGATCCGGTGGGCGCTGCCCGCGTCGTGGGTCTAAATCAGGAGATGGACGCTCGGGCACAGTTTGTGCGCAATGCTGAGACGGCGGATGTTGCCCTGGCGCTGGAAGACTCGGTGCTGCAACAGATTACTGAACTGATTCAGCGTGTTCAGGAACTGACCATTCAAGCAGGCTCCGGGGTGCAGACTGCAGAAGACCGCGAATTTATCGCTGCGGAAATTGACGCCCGTTTTGATGAATTAATGGGCCTGGCAAATTCGGTGAATCCCAGCGGCCAGTATCTGTTCAGCGGGTACAAAGGCGAAACCGCCCCGTTTGCGCTGGAGGGCGGCACGGTGGCCTATCGGGGTGATAATGGTCAGCGTCAGGTACAGATCGACCGGGGCCAGTTTATTGCGATGAACGATTCCGGCGAAGAATTGTTCATGCAAGTGGACTCACCGTCCACGCAGGCGCGAACCGGCGCTACCAACAGCACCACGGCAGAAGTAAATGGCGTGCAGATTATTGATCAGGAAGCGGCAGATGCGTTTTTTCCGGACAAGCTCGTCGTGGAGTTTGCTGAGCCCACCTCACCTGGCGGTACCGTGACATACAGCGTCGTGCGCGCCAGTGATCAGCGGCCGGTGGATGGCTTACAGAACATTGCTTATAACGGCTCCGGCACGGTCACAGCAGCAGGCATACAATTTAATATTGCTGGTGCGCCCCAGGCTGGCGACTACTTTATTGTGGAAACCATGCAGCAGAATTCGCTGTTTGCTGCAGTTAAAGGTGTGGCGGAAGGGCTGGTAGATATTGATGCCACAAACGATCCCGATGGCTTTCGCAACCTCATTGACAATACAGTGGCAACG
>JBCCUW010000434.1:0-4031 GCA_039196385.1 Pseudomonadota bacterium | reverse complement strand
TTGCTGACAAATATTGTTGGGGTTGAAGATACGCTGGAACAGGTTGGCAGTGGGCAACGCGTGACGGTGGCATGGGAATCACACGCGGACCTGAACATTCCGCTGTTCAGGCCGCTCTAGGGGAAGTTCATCCGGGCGGAGCGTGTTTCAGCTTACCGGAATCAGCACTTTTGCGGTGCCGAACACCCGGGTTTCTCCCGCTTCGTTGGTGACGGTCAGGTCAATCTCTACCTCACCGCTGTCTTCTTCGATATCCGTCACAACGCCGTTGATCTCGTAAGTTTCATCCACCACACAGGGCGCGCGAAATACAGTATCCACTAGCCGGATTTCGGCATCCGGCGCCCAGTTGTGAATCATTGCGCTGAGAAAACCCTGGCTCATAATGCCCGGCACCAGCGCGCCGGGCAGGCCTTCTTTGCGTGCGGCTTCGTGGTCAGTAAAACGCGGCGCATCCCAACCGGCAGCCACAGCGAAACGTTTAACGTTGGTCAGGCCTGTATCAGGTTCGAAAGCCGGTAGTGTTTCGCCAAACTCAACGTCGGTAATCACTTGGATGCTCATGATTGTGGTTTTTCCCTGATAACAATGCTGGTATCCGCGCTGCCCAGCAGCACGCCGTCCGGGTCGCTGAATTCCATGCGGTTGACAAAAAATACCATACGGCCCGATCGCCCTGTTTTGGTGTAGATATCGTGCATATGTGTTTTTGCGGTAATGGGTATGCCGGCGCGCATGGGTTTGTCTGGTGCCACAGCTTTGCCTGCGTCCATGCCTAACCCTTTGAATGTCGGGAAGCCGTCCGGGTAACGCTTGCGAGGCTGGAAGCTTGAAGCAATGGTGGGGGGCGCTTGAAAGTCGGCATGATCAGGATTGGTGAACTTCTCCGCTGTTTCGCCACAGCTGCGCGCGTAGTCGGCCAGTTTGATTGCGTCCAGGGTCAGTTCGTATTCGTCAAAGACGATGTTCAGAAATTGCTCCCGCAGTGCTTCAACGTCGATTGGGCCTTGTTGGTCTGCCATGTTTAAACCTCCTCTGCGCTGATCTTCAGGGCCTTAAAATCATTGCCCTGCAGTGCCTCGACCAGTTCCTGCTCATTGTGAATGGGTTGGCTGAACTGCGTCGCACAGCGGCCGATGTGGCTGACGATGTGTGCATCACTGCCGCCAATGCCGAGATAGTTCTGGTCGTTGGCCAGTTGTTGGGCCACCTGGTCCTCATCCCCCCGGGAACCGCCATTGTAAACTTCCACAATGCGCACACCGCTGGGTACGCCAAATTCTTCCAGATGTGCCGCCATGCCGACGCGCTTGCGTCCGGGATGGCAGGGCACCGCCACTGCGTTGTGCTGTTCACACGCTTCCAGCACGCGCGCCAGCGGCAGGTGAATGTCTGCGAAGTCGAACGCGTCCTGCAAGGCCGGTGTGACACCGAATACCAGTACGTGGCCGTATTCGGTTTCCACTTCAGCACCTTTCAGGATGGTGATGCCATGCTTGCGCGCCAGCTCAGAATAGTCTGAGTCGTTGTCGAACTGGCGGTGTTCAGTCAGCACAAACCCATCGATGGCGATGTCCCGGCTTTTGATCCACTGGCAGTAGTTTTGTACTTTTGCCCGACCGTCGTCTGATTTGATCGAATGTGCATGTAAGTCAAGTATCATATAGGTCTCTTAAGCTATTGATTTAGCTCATTTAGTTGAATTCGAATTTGCGTTTATCTCAGCCCAGAGCTGCTTGACCTGAGTGACCAGCGCCTGTTCATCGTGAGAGTTATCGATGACCCGGTCAGCTTTGGCCTGGCGTTCCGCGTTGCTCAGTTGAGCGTCAATGCGGGCCTGTACGTCTGCGCGCTCGGTACCGTCGCGCGCACTCGCGCGGGTGATGGCCACTTCGGGATCGACCACGGTGACCCAGACTTCGTCGACCAGGTCGAGCCAACCAGCTTCAATTAATACGGCCGCCTCAAGCACTACAATCTGCTCCGGTTTTTCCTGGCGGACGGCGTCAATCTGTTCTGTGGCCATGCGATGGATAGCGGGCCAGACAATGGCGGTCAGCTCATCCAGCCGATTGCCGCTGCCGAATACCTTACCACCGAGGACTTTACGGTCGATCTCACCATCCGCGCCAACCACGTCTGCGCCGAAGGTCTCAATAACCTCGGTGTATGCCTGGCTGCCCTGGGCGTAAGCCTGGTGGCCCAGTTTGTCCGCGTCAATGACGTGTGCGCCCAACTCGCCCAGCAAACGCGCTGCGGTAGACTTCCCCGATGCAATTCCGCCGGTCAGGCCGATGACCACATATGCCCCCAAATGAAACAATGGATGATGCAGCCGGACATTTTAGCCTCGTCGGGGGCATTGTGCGAGTTGCGTGCAATAGCGCTAACATGGGCTCTGGTGAGTGCGTTTGGTGCGAATAGTGCAATGCGATTATTGAGAGAGGTATTGAGTTGAGTGATCAACAGCTCAGCGTCACGTTCGTTCTTGCAGATGGTACCGAGCAGCACGTGCAGGTCAGCAGCGGTGAGACGCTGATGGACGCTGCACTGGATAACGGTGTGCCAGGCATCATTGCGCAGTGTGGGGGTGGCTGCACCTGTTGTACCTGTCATTGCTGGGTCCAGCAGCCCTGGTTGCAACAGTTGCCCGAGCCGCACCAGGACGAAGTCGACATGCTGGAATATGCCTGGGGACTTGCGGTAGGTAGCCGACTGGCTTGCCAGGTGGTCGTTACCCCCAGGCTGAATGGCATTCGAGTGTGCGTGCCAGCGCAGCAATCCTGAATCCTCTGGCGCCGCGCGGCGGTGCCAGAACAACAGAAATTTGGAGAAAACTGAGTGTTAACTGGAAAAAAAATGGTGGTTACCGGCGCAGCCGGGATTCTTGGCGAAGCGGTTGCGGCCACCGCCAGGCAGCAGGGTGCCGAGGTTGTCCTGTTGGATGTGGTGGATCAATTCAACCCGGACCTGGGCAGCCACCATGTTGTCGATCTGACGGACAGCCAGGCGGTCAGCGACTGTTTTGCGGCCATTGGCGGCTTTGATGTGCTGGCCAATATTGCGGGTGGTTTTGCCATGGGCCCGGCAGTGTTCGAAACGGAAGACGAACTGTGGGACAGCATGTTTACCATCAATGTCACGACCCTGCGGCGAGTCCTCGCGGCAGCGGTACCGCCGCTGGTCGCCCAGGGTTATGGCAGCATTGTCAATGTTGGCGCACTGGGTGCCCTGCGCGGCGTCGGCCAGATGGGCGCTTACACTGCGGCGAAGTCCACCGTTATGCGTCTGACCGAAGCGCTGAGCGATGAGGTTCGGGGACAGGGAATCAACGTGAATGCCGTGCTGCCCAGCCTGATTGATACGCCGCGCAATCGAGCGGACATGCCGGATGCAGACTTCAGTACCTGGGTGGCGCCGGAAGATCTGGCCAACGTGGTGTGTTTCCTGGGTTCAGATCGAGCCAAAGCTGTGCACGGTGCGCTGGTGCCCGTTAACGGTCTTTTGTAGACGGCGCAAGAACCGGCAGACGGCGCCATTGGCTCGCGTCACCGCGGTCTGTTTGAACACCCTGGTCACGCTGCAACTGATAGGGCGGCCAGTAGTTGTTATCAACTTTTAACGTCAGCAAGCGCGCTGTGTTCTGCATGTCCAGCACTCGCAGTCTCACGTTGGCGCCGTGCGCTTTAGCGGCAACGGCGGTGATGAACTCGGGCAGGTCTGCCACCGGCTTTTCATCCACTTCGACGATGCGCAGATTAGCGACTAGACCAGCACGTGATACTGCATTCAGGTCATACGCTGCTGCGTTAGCAGCCAATATCCAACGCTCAACAGGACATCATGTATCTGGAAGACTGGATACTGGAGCGGCCATTACACCAAGTAGAACCGATAGAAGGCCTGGGCGTAGAACACCATCCACACCAAAGTTACAGTTGGTGTAATGGCCGCTCCAGTATCCAGTCTTCCAGATACATGATGTCCTGTTGAGCGTTGGATATTGGCTGCTAACGCAGCAGCGTATGACC
>JBCCUW010000433.1:0-4040 GCA_039196385.1 Pseudomonadota bacterium | reverse complement strand
GATCAGCGGTTCCATATAAAAGCCTGTGCTTCCTCTTCAAACTTTCGCATTCGCAAGCTCGGGGCATGGAGCGGGGTATTGGCGGTTATTGAGCCCAAATTAAAAACGTCCGGTGAAGACTACCAGGCTAACGCCGCGCACCATCAACAGATCAGCCGCGATCTGCGTGCACTGGCCGAGAAAATCAGCCTGGGCGGTGATGAACGATCCCGTGAGCGTCATGTAAAACGGGGTAAGATGTTACCCCGAGATCGGGTTAACCGGTTGCTGGATCCGGGTTCACCCTTTCTGGAAATTGGTCAGTTGGGTGCGCTGGATCTTTATGATGACTGGATCCCCAGCGCCGGCATTATTACCGGCGTAGGCCAGGTCTCCGGACAGCCGTGTGTGATTGTGGCCAACGACGCTACGGTGAAGGGTGGTACCTACTATCCGATGACAGTCAAAAAACACCTGCGTGCACAGGAAGTCGCGCTGGAAAACCATCTGCCGTGTATCTATCTGGTGGACTCGGGTGGCGCGTTTCTGCCGATGCAGGCAGATGTATTTCCGGACAAGAATCATTTCGGACGTATCTTCTACAACCAGGCCAACCTGTCTGCGGCCGGTATTCCCCAGTTGGCAGTGGTAATGGGCTCATGTACCGCAGGGGGAGCTTATGTGCCTGCCATGTGTGATCAGGCGATTATTGTCAAAGATCAGGGCACCATATTTCTCGGTGGTCCCCCTCTGGTGAAGGCCGCCACGGGTGAGGTGGTTGATGCGGAAAGCCTCGGTGGCGGTGACGTGCACAGCCGCGTCAGCGGAGTCACCGACTACCTCGCGGACAATGATGAACACGCACTGGTTCTCGCCAGGGAAGTCATGGCGAACAGCCATCAGCGTTTTCAGCCCACTTTGCAGCGGCAGCCGGTGGTACCGCCGCGATATCCGGCGGAAGAACTGTACGGGATTATGCCGACGGATACCCGTACCCCGTTTGATGTCAGAGAAGTCATCGCGCGACTGGTCGACGGTTCCGAATGGCATGAATTCAAACAGCTGTATGGTGATACTTTGGTTTGTGGTTTCGCCCGTATTCACGGCATGCCGGTGGGCATCATAGCCAACAACGGTATTCTGTTCGGCGAAAGTGCTGTAAAGGGCGCCCACTTTATTCAACTGGCAGATCGTCGCGGCATACCGCTACTGTTTTTGCAGAACATTACCGGCTTCATGGTCGGCAAGAAGTACGAGAATCAGGGTATTGCGAAAGACGGAGCCAAGATGGTGACGGCGGTGGCCTGCGCCAGCGTGCCAAAGTTTACGGTGGTCATAGGGGGTTCTTTTGGCGCTGGCAATTATGCGATGTGCGGGCGGGCTTATGGGGCTCGCATGTTGTGGACGTGGCCGAATGCCCGCATCTCTGTTATGGGCGGAGAACAAGCCGCCCACGTGCTGGCCACTGTCCGCGAAGAGGGCATGGCCAGTCGCAACGAAGCATGGGCGGAGGCGGATAAGAGCGAGTTTATGGAGGACATTCGGGCGCGCTATGACAGTGAAGGGCATCCCTACTTTGCCTCAGCGCGCTTGTGGGATGATGGTGTCATTGATCCAGCGAACACTCGTGATGTGTTGGGTCTGGCCATGGCGTTTGCAAATCGTCAGCCAGCGCAACCGCAATCCAACTTCGGCATATTCAGGATGTGAGCAGCATGTTTGATTCATTATTGGTCGCCAACCGGGGCGAAATTGCCTGTCGTGTCTTTCGCACCGCACGACAAATGGGAATTCGCACCATTGCGGTTTACTCAGAAGCGGATCGTCACGCGGTTCACGTCAGCGCGGCGGATGAAGCTTTGTGTATTGGCCCGGCGCCAGCTTTACAAAGTTATCTCGATATTGACAAGGTTATCGACGCGGCGATGAAAAGTGGCGCGCAAGCCATTCACCCGGGTTATGGTTTTTTATCTGAGAATGCAGAGTTCGCCTCTCGCTGTGCCGCAGCCGGTATTGTGTTTGTAGGCCCACCCGCGCATGCGATTGAGGTGATGGGATCCAAGATGGCCTCCAAGCAACTGATGCAGGAGGCTGGCGTACCCGTGTTACCCGGTTACCACGGCGACGACCAAACCCCCGAAATACTGCGCCGCGAAGCAGATCGGGTAGGCTATCCGTTGCTGATCAAAGCCTCTGCCGGGGGTGGCGGTAAAGGCATGCGGCTGGTTGAGAACGCGGACGATTTTGTCGCGCAGCTGGAGGGGGCCAAGCGCGAGTCGCTGGCAGCTTTTGGCGACGATGCGGTTTTGCTGGAGCGCTACCTGACCGCACCGAAACACATCGAAGTACAATTGATGGCAGATCAGCATGGCTGTGTGGTACACCTTTTTGAGCGGGACTGTTCCGTGCAGCGCCGCCATCAGAAGGTTATTGAAGAAGCACCTGGCCCAACGGTGACCGACGCTCTTCGCCAACAGCTGGGTACCACGGCGGTGATGGCGGCGGAGAAGGTAGGATACGAAGGTGCAGGTACGGTGGAGTTCATTGCAGAGGGTGATGAATTTTACTTTATGGAAATGAACACGCGCCTGCAGGTTGAACATCCGGTTACCGAGGCGGTGACCGGGCTTGATCTGGTGGAGTGGCAGTTGCGGGTTGCGGCCGGTGAGCCGCTGCCACTGGATCAGACACAGATTCAGCTGCAGGGCCATGCGATTGAAGTGCGGCTATATGCTGAGAACCCGCGCAAAAAGTTCCTTCCGTCGACGGGTCACATCGAACATTTTTTTGTCCCTGCTGATATTCGTACAGACTCCGGCATTACCAGTGGCAGCGAAGTGACGATGCACTACGACCCCATGCTCGCGAAACTGATTGCTGTGGCTGATAACCGGGATGCCGCCATCCGCAAATTAGCCCAGGCGCTGGCCTGCACAGAGGTGGCGGGTGTCGAGCACAATTTAGGATATCTCTCGGGCTTGCTGCGCCACCCATTGTTTCTCGCGGGGGATTACACGACGGGTATCGCTGAACAGGTGCACGATAGCGTGACTGCGGTTGATGTGACTGATTACGCGCTGCTGGCCGCACAGTTTGTCCTGCAGGGTAATCAGGACGATGATTTGTGGTGTGCCGGGAACGGTTTTCGCCTCAACCAGCCGGCGCACCGCTGCGTGCAACTGCGTCAGGGCAAGGTGAACTACTCAGTGGAACTGCTGGATGATATTGAAGCGGGGCACCGGGTGAACGGTGAGGTGGTTGCTCAATCGATGGCGTCCCGGGCGCATGTCATCAGACGCGGCACAACGCTTTATGTCATGTATGCCGGCCATACTGAGCGCTTTATTGAACTCACGGATGACAGTTCCCGCTTTCAGGCTGCGCATGCCAGCCGAGCGGGCGTTGTCTCACCGATGCCGGGTCAGGTCATTGAGGTATTGTGCCAGCAAGGTGACAAAGTGGCTACCGGCGAGGTGCTGATGATTGTTGAAGCCATGAAGATGGAACATAAGATTACCGCGCCAAAATCCGGTACGGTGGCGCAAGTGTTTGCGCAGCCCGGTGAACGGGTTGATGAAGGGGTCGAGTTGGTCAAGTTTGATTGACCCTGCAATTGACCCCTACAGAGGATATGCGGTGGTGTATTTAACCTGTCGCAGGGCAAACGTACTGCTCAAATTGGCTACACCAGGCAGGTTGATCAGAGTGTGCTTCAGCAGATGTTCGTAAGCGCTCACATCGCTCACAACCACGCGCAACAGGAAGTCTCGATCGCCGGATACCGTATAACACTCGACAATCTCCGGAATATCCTGAACCGCCTCTTCAAATAACGTTAATCCGTTTTCCTGGTGATTGCGGAGTGTGACGTGCACAAATACATTCACCGCCAGATGCAGGCCTTCTGCATCCAGCAGGGTGACTTTCTTGCGAATCACCCCTTCACTTTGCAGGCGCTTCACGCGGCGCCAGCAGGGTGTGTGCGACAGGCCAACCTTATCGCCCAGTTCCTGCATGGAAATCTCCGCGTCTTCCTGGAGTTCGCGAAGTATCTTGATATC
>JBCCUW010000432.1:0-4044 GCA_039196385.1 Pseudomonadota bacterium | reverse complement strand
GGCCAACGATGCAGCAGAGTTTCATGGCGAACACGTAGACTTTGACCCCATCTGGTCCTGGCCCAAACCAACCCGTCCGGCGGGTCCACCAATCTGGATCGGGGCGAATTCTAAGTGGGTATTTGATCGAGTCGCTGAGTATGCAGATGGCTGGATGCCTATCGGTGGCCTGGGCAGCGGCAACATGGACGCCATGCAGGCAGCGTTTGCCGCCAAAGGCCGGGATATAAAAGACATGGATCTTGCCTTGTTTGGCGCACCGGCAGATGCTGACCAGCTGAACGGGCGCATTGAACAGGGGTTTGACCACTTGATATTCACCCTGCCACCAGCGACCGAAGATAAGATTCTGCCATTGCTGGATAAATATGCGCAGCTGGCACAGCAGGTTCGCAGCCGCTGACTGTTGAAACATCTACTGGTTGTTTATCACAGTAAAACCGGCCATACCCGCACCATGGCAGAAGCCGTCTGCCGCGGTGCCAGGCACCCGGATATTGAAGCCGTTGAATGCCGCCTGCTGACTGCGGGCGAAGCTCAGCCGAAGGATCTGCTGTGGGCGGACGGCCTGTTGCTGGGCACGCCGGAGAATTTTGGTTATATGTCTGGCGCTATGAAAGATTTTTTCGACCGCACCTTCTACGAAGTGGAAGGACAAATGGCGCCATTGCCGTACGCAATCTTTATCTCGGCAGGCAACGATGGCAGTGGTGCGATCCGCTCAATCCAGCGCATCGCTAACGGTTATCCGTTCAGCCAGGTACAGAACCCTCTGATCTGCGTCGGCGAGTTACAGCAGGAAGATCTCGATGCGTGCGAAAATCTTGGTATGACTTTGGCTGCCGGCATTGAGCTGGGGATGTTTTGACGACTACAATCACCGCACATGCACAAATTAACTCATAGCCCGCGTGGCGGACGTTTTTGCGAGACAGGGATTTGAACGAAACCACCGCAAAAATCCTCCACAATATCAGCGAAATAGATGGACAACAGTGGGACAGCTGCCTGCAGCGTTACCCGTACAACCCATTTCTTACACACAAATTTCTCAACACACTGGAGCTGAGTGGCAGTGTCAGCGCGGAAACCGGCTGGCAACCTTTCCATATTGCTCTAGAGCAGGACGCTCAGCTACTGGGCGTTGTGCCTATGTATCTGAAAAATCACTCACAGGGAGAGTACGTTTTTGACTACGGGTGGGCGGACGCGCTACAACGCGCCGGCGGCAGCTACTACCCGAAAATGCAGATCAGCGTGCCGTTCACACCGGCTACCGGACCACGTCTGATGACACGGGACGACAACCCGGAACACACCGAGTTGCTGCTGGGCGCCTGTATGCAGATCGCCCGGCAGATCGAAGTCTCGTCCATTCACATCACCTTCATGCCCAAAGCGGAATGGCAACAAGCTGGTAAGCTTGGCTTTCTGCAGCGTATGGACCAGCAATTTCACTGGCACAATGGTGGTTACCAGAACTTCGACGAATTTCTAGCAGAGTTTGCATCCAAAAAGCGCAAAAACGTGAAACGCGAGCGCCGGGATGCCCTGGCGAACGACATTACCATCGAGTGGATTACCGGTGCGGATTTGCAGGAAGTTCACTGGGATGCGTTTTATCACTTCTATATGGACACAGGAGCACGCAAATGGGGTAGTCCGTACCTGACCCGGGATTTCTTCTCCCGGCTTGGTGAGGTGATGCCGGAAGATGTGTTGCTGATCATGGCCAAGCGCGGAGGCCGATATATCGCCGGCGCAATAAACTTCATCGGCGGCGATACCCTGTTCGGGCGCAACTGGGGATGTATCGAAGACCACCGCTTCCTCCACTTTGAAGTGTGCTACTACCAGGCGATTGAATTTGCCATTGATCGAGGCCTGAAAAAAGTCGAAGCCGGCGCCCAGGGCGCACACAAAGTCGCCAGAGGGTATTTACCCCAGGCGACCTATTCAGCACACTGGATAGCGGAACCGCGATTCCGCGATGCGGTAGCCAGGTTCCTGGATGATGAACGCGACTACGTCGCCCAGGACATTGCCCACATTGAGCAGCACACCCCCTTCAAAGCCAGTACAAATCTGCAGGCTTTGCGAGACATCGAGATAGTTTCGCCTAAATAAGTCTTTCGATATCAGACAGATATAGCCGAATCCTGGAAACGTTCTCAGGACCAATGCGGAGCAGAAGTTTGTCCAGTCGAGGCAATGACTCAAGCTGCGGATCCGCATATTCATACAGGACATTGGGCCGCAACAGCTCCACCTCAGGGGGCAGCACCGGCAGATTATCGATTTTATTCTGCAATGTCGCGACACTCTCGCGCAGCAATTGCTTGGCCCCGCGACGTTCGCCAAGCCCAGCGAGCGCTTCGTTCAACAATGGGGTAAGCAGGTCGTACAGCGCCACAGCCCGCTCTGCGGGGAGTCGCGTCAGCGCATTAACATACGGGTCGTAACGCAGGTGAGTGGTGGAATCCAGATAGTACAACTCACCAATCTGCGTCACTGAGAAATTCTGCGCTGGGACCAAAAACGTGAGCTGTCGATGAGGTACTTGTCCCGCTGCCGCATTCGTGAGCACAGAGCCCGCCCTGGCGAGCAGTTCCTCCCGCTCCAGCCATACACCCGGTAACTGCCAGTCTGCGATCTGCTCGCGCACAAAGTTATCGCTGTCGGTCAAAGGCGGCAGTTCCACGGCTGGTAATACCGGATCGGTCAAATCCGTCACCGGTGCGGTCACCGGGTCAGGCGCGATCGCAACTTTATCGGACACTTCTGGCACATTCTGGGGAGGCGGGTCAGAGATTGCCGGCTCCACCACGGTTGGTGTTTTTTCAACCCCCGTCCAGGCGTTGATCTCCGACCAGTAGTTGACCACAAATATCAATCCGATTGCCGCCAGCACGCCTGCAATTAAAAAACTGACCCGCATTTGTTTGTTGTCCCTGCAGTGTTCCTGGTACCACCGCCTTTGACGCCAGAAGTGGAAATAGATTCAGTCAGCAGCTTGTCTGCCAAACTGAAATAGTACCATCTTGCCCGCTGCATGAGTCCGCGCTTACGCTGACAGGCGTGCTATTTGCGCACAAATTGCAGCCACTTTGAATTAAACTTGCGGTCTTTGTCTCACCAGATCAAACGCAACCTATGCCCGAGCCAACCAACCCGCCAATCAACCCGCCCACTAAACCGCCAGTGGAGCCGCCAGTCGAGCCGGCGAATAAGACCACAAGTTATGTCGCTATCAAAAGCCTGCTGCAGCACGATGTGGCGCTGGGCACGTTTGTCGAAGTGCGGGGCTGGGTGCGCTCGCGAAGGACATCCAAGGGTGGGTTTTCTTTTGTCCACGTCCACGATGGCAGTTGTTTCGCCACCATCCAGGCCGTTGCCGATGGCAACCTGGATAACTACAGCAGCGAAGTTGTTGAGCTGGTCACGGGCTGCAGCGTTGTGATTCAGGGGACCCTGGTCGAGTCTCAGGGCAAGGGTCAGGACCGGGAAATTCAGGCCCACGCTATACAAGTGCTGGGCTGGGTTGAAGACCCGGAGAGTTATCCCATCAGTAAGAAACAACACAGTTTCGAGTATCTGAGGTCGGTGGCGCACCTGCGACCACGCACGAATACTTTTGGGGCCATCGCCCGCGTGCGGCACCGGATTGCCCAGGCCGTGCATCAGTACTTCTCCGACGCCGGTTTCTTCTGGGTAAACACGCCCATCATCACAGCCAGCGACTGCGAAGGCGCCGGTGAGTTATTCCGTGTTTCCACATTGGATCAAGTCAACCGCTCAGAACCGCCAGACTATAGCCAGGACTTTTTTGGCACAGAGACTTATCTGACCGTATCAGGTCAGCTGAACGTAGAGAGCTTTTGCTGCGCCCTGTCCAAGGTGTATACGTTTGGTCCCACCTTCCGCGCGGAAAACTCTAACACCAGCCGTCATCTGGCAGAATTCTGGATGATCGAACCAGAGGTGGCGTTTGCTGATTTACGCGACAATGCAAAACTCGCGGAACAGTTTCTCCAACACGTCATC
>JBCCUW010000431.1:0-4046 GCA_039196385.1 Pseudomonadota bacterium | reverse complement strand
TGACATTGCCAGCGGGATCCTGCTGGATCTTCACTGGCAGGAGCTCAGTGAGTGAACGAAGAACGCTATTGATGTCGCGACTATCGAACGTCGCTGAAATCTCAATGTCAGCGATAGTCGCATCATCAATGGAGAAGGATCGATTGTCGTAGCGATTAAGATCTTCAACAATGGCTTTGAGCGGAACGTTCGAGTAAACCAAGTGGCCTTGTCGCCACGCACCAATTCGCTCAGGTTGAATAGGGTATACCGGACCAAATCCTCTATTCTCAACGGCAATGACCCGCTCCCCTGCGACCAGTGGAAGGAC
The DNA here is from genome assembly GCA_039196385.1 of Pseudomonadota bacterium. Taxonomy (GTDB): domain Bacteria; phylum Pseudomonadota; class Gammaproteobacteria; order Pseudomonadales; family Azotimanducaceae; genus UBA4421. The sequence goes on along the minus strand of JBCCUW010000431.1, from coordinate 3,736 downwards.
TTGATTGGCGGTTACCGCTCCGGCAGCCCGGCTGGATCCGGGAGGTGCAGGAGCGAGCACCGTTGGATGGGTCAGATGAACGCTCCCCTCTGCGACTGCTACCTGTGTGATTGAACCTTTGCGCTGAACATCGAACACGGTGCCTGTCACGCGTAGACTCAATGTCCCTGCATCCACCACAAATGGCCGATCCAGCTCGGTCGCAACGTTGAAAAAAGCCTCACCGCTCACCAGCGCGATAGATCGAGCGCCTGCGGAGAAAGCAACCGTCAGTTCGCTGTTCGCACCCAGTATGACTTCAGTTCCATCATCCAGTGATAACTGTTCCGCTTGCTTGAGGTTGTTCGTGTACGTATACGGGGAGGTTGCGGGGCTGACTGTGCCTGGTACTTGATTCCACAAGATTGCGCCTGCCAACAGGGTCATCGCGCAAGCGGCAAATGCTGACCACCGCAGACGCCCGTCGCGCCACTTGATCAGCCGCGCTCGGCTTGAATGCCCGGGGTTTTGCGCTCGGTAAGCTTCCATGTCCTCGCGCGTGATCGCCCGGCCTAAGTTTTGCCACAGTCTATCAGCCTTGGCGTACTCTTTTCGGTGGCGGACGTCAGCGGCCAACCAGTCACCAAACGCATCAAGGTCTTCAGTGGAAACATCTTTTGCTTCAACCCGCACAACCCAATCCATCGCCGTTTGAGCGGCTGCTTTTTGGTTGGCAGGCTTGGACCTCAGCGGCACAACATTAGACATCTTCCAGCGTTTCTCCGATCTCTGCTGCAGCCAGCGCAACATGTTTGCTCACAGTTGTGCGCGCAACACCAAGTTGTTCTGCAGCCGCAGCGTGGCTCAGGCCATCCACTCTAACCAAGAGGAACGCTTCGCTTCTTGTCTTGGGCATCCGCATCAACAGTTCGTAGACCTCATCTAACTGTTCCCTTACTTCTACTACGCGTTCGGGCGCAGAATGGTCACCCTCAATGCCTGAAAAAAGGACTTCGACCTGAGGCAAGTTACGTTGTTCAACACCATTATGCCGATACGCAGAAATCGCGAGGTTTGTCGCCGTGCGCCACAGGAATGCTTTCGGGTTGGCGTCGTCTCGCAATGTATCAGCCAAAAGCAGTCGCTCAAACGCGGTTTGCGCGACATCTTCAGCCGGTGGTGGACCGACTCCGAAGCGGGAACGCAAGAATGCAACGAGCGCGTCGAAACAGCTGTTAAAAAGCTGTTCAACGGTGTGTTGGCGCTCTCGCATTACCTGACTGCCAACAACCGACAAAGCTTGCAGCTTTGGACGTGTGCTGCTGGTGTTGTCCGAATCACTTGCCCCGTCGGCTTTCATCAGAAGGATGGGTACCTAATTAAGAATATTTCTCGAATAGACTAGTGAAGCTCGAAACACACTGCAAGGCAGGGCAACTCATGGCAACTTATAGTTGATGAATGAGGGGGCGCTGCCTACACAGGTTTGTTCGCCACATCCGCCTGCAACGTCTTCGCCGCAGTGAAGTAGTGGTAAGCACACCATAGATTCAAAAATGTGAGTATGAACAGTGCCATCCTTAGCGACTCTTTGCCGTACTCCGGTGCAAAGTAGTCACTCATGATGCCGACCAATTGTGGTCCAAACCCCATGCCGATGATGTTCAGGACAAACAGAACAATGCTGGAAGCCAACGCGCGCATGCGCAGTGAAACAAGGCTCTGGATCAGCGCAAAGGTGGGTGCCAGATAAAACCCGCCGAAGAAAGCGGGGATGATGTAGAGAATCAGCGCGGTGGTGAGGTCGTCGACCATGAACACACCGGCCAGAAAGGGCACGTAACCGCCTTTACCTGCCGCGACCACCCAGCTGCGCCAGCGTTCATCACGTCGTGCCAGCACATCCGCCAGTTTGCCGGCCGTGAATGTCCCCAGCGCGCCTACCAGGCCGGTCATCAGAGCCAGCACCAGGCCCACTTCCGTGGGAGACAAGCCATGGGAGCGCACCAGGAAGGTGGGCATCCACAGGGTAAAGCCGTAGCCGATGAAACCAGCTATGGCGGCGCCGATGGTCAGGTGGCGAGTGGAGCGTACGCGCCACATGTACGCGGCTACCTCTTTAAATGGCGGTGCACCTGCTACTTTGTTGCCGTCATCTTCAGCGATGGCGTCATCATTATCGGTTTCGGGTTTAATGGCATCGTCAGAGGCGCCGCGTTTGGGTTCGGCCACGGTGAGATACAGAATCAGCGCGATTACCAGGCCGGGTAGCCCAACGGCGATAAAGGTGTTGCGCCAACCGTAGTTTTCACTCAACCATCCGCCGCCGAGATAGGCCAGCAATAAGCCGAAGTTCACACCGAGCGCGAATACGCCCATGGCAGTGCCGCGTTGTTCCGGTGGAAACAGATCCGAGATCATAGAGTGTGACGGCGGTGTGGATCCTGCCTCGCCGACACCCACACCGATTCTCGCCATGGCCATCTGCACAAAGGTCTGCGCATAGCCGCACAACACTGTCATCCCGCTCCATATGGTGATGGCCGCGGTGATGATGTTTCTGCGGTTGGTCCGGTCCGCCAGCATGGCGATGGGCATGCCGAGGGTGGCGTAGAAAATGGCAAAGGTGAGCCCCACCAGAAAACCCATAGCAGTGTCACTGGCGCCCAGTTCCAGGCGTATTGGCTCCAGCAGCATGCCCATAATCTGGCGATCCACCTGGCTCGATGCATACACTGCGGTCAGCACACCAACGGCGTACCACTTATACCAGGTTTTTTGCTGCAGATAGGTTTTCAGGCGGCTTTCACCGCTAACAAGATTGATTGGCTTCTCTCCCCTCCCCGAGGATCATGCCGAAACGCCAGGCCTGGCGCAAGCAGTCGCTCCAGGCCTCACGCCTTGCGCGATATGCTTATCCCGGTCGGTGAATACCGCAGATCTTGTGGCCATCCGGATCAAGGAAGTAGCACAGGTGCATAGTTCCCATGTTACTTTCGCGAGGGCCTGGTGGCTCTTCGATGCTGGTGCCGCCATTCGCAATGGCAACATCGTGGAATTCCACCACTTGTTCGGGAGAATTGCAGATAAAGCCGATGGTTGAACCGTTGGCGGTGCTGGTGGGTTCCCCGTTGATAGGTTCGCTGATGCTGAAGGTCGAACCATCGTGAATGTAGAACAAACGCGTTTGGCCGGTATCGTTCACGTGCTCCATCGGTGCGCCAGCCCCGAGTACGCCCAGGACGGCGTTGTAAAATTGTTTGGTTTTTTCGATGTCGTTTGCACCGATCATGACGTGGTTGAGCAAAGTTCTCTCCTTCAGTGTGTCAGGTGCATAGGCTATAACAAATCCGGGTTCAGCTGCCACAACGTCAGATTCAACACTCCGGCAAACGTCACCCATAACAGGTACGGGACAAGCAGGATCCCAGCAATGGCGCGCACCCGCCAGAATAGAACGATGGTGATCGCAATGGCGAACCACAGCACGCCTAGCTCAAAAAAGGCAAGACCACCCAGGTTCCAGGCGAAGAACAGCCAACTCCAGAGGCCATTCAGCACGAGCTGCACAATAAACAGTGACAGCTCAAGGCTTCGCTGTTGCCAGCCGCCCTTGCGCCAGACCAGCACTACGGAGACCGCCATCATGGTGAAGAGGGCCGTCCATACCGGCCCGAAAAGCCAGGGTGGTGGTGCCCAGGATGGTTGGGTCAGTGCAGCGTAGAACGACTGGGCGTTTATGGAGGCGACGGAACCC
>JBCCUW010000430.1:0-4054 GCA_039196385.1 Pseudomonadota bacterium | reverse complement strand
GTGCAGCGACTTCCCTGATGAATACTGGTCTGCCAAAGACAAAGCACACGAGTTTCCCTGGGACTTTTACAGCGCCATGGCGGAAGCCGGCTGGTTAGGGATCGCCATTCCAGAGGCGTATGGCGGCAGCGGCCAGGGGATTACCGAAGCCAGCCTGGTCTTGGAAACCGTGGCTGCGAGCGGTGCGGCGATGAATGGCGCAACGCCTTTGCATCTGTCCATTTTCGGTATGGAGCCGGTCGTTAAATATGGCTCGGAAGACATGAAGCAGAAGTACTTGCCGCCGGTGGCCAGTGGTGATCTGCATGTCGCATTTGGCGTGACCGAACCCGATGCCGGTACCGATACCACCAGTATCTCCACCGCGGCGCGGCTGGACGGCGATCATTACGTTGTCAAAGGCCGCAAGGTCTGGACCACCAAGGCGCTGATTGCCGAGAAAGTGCTGTTGCTGGTACGCACAACAGACAAAGACAAAGTGGCCAAGCGCACCGACGGCTTGACACTGCTGCTGGCTGATCTGCAGCGGGATGAAGTGGCCATTTCGCCCATCGACAAGTTGGGTCGAAATGCGGTGGCAACCTGTGAGGTCGTGTATGACGATCTGCCAGTACATGTGACCGATCGCGTGGGTGAAGAGGGGAAAGGCTTCAAGTACCTGTTGTCCGGCTTGAATGCAGAGCGCGTGCTGATTGCGGCAGAGGCATTGGGCATTGGTCGCGCGGCGCTGCGCAGGGCTGTTAACTACGCTAATGAGCGGGTCATTTTCGGCCGGCCCATTGGCAAAAATCAGGGTGTCGCCTTTCCCTTGGCTGAGGCGAAAATGCGCCTTGACGCCGCTGAGCTGATGATTCGCAAAGCCGCCTGGCTGTTGGATCATGATCAACCCTGCGGGGCTGAAGCCAACATGGCTAAGTGGCTGGCTGCAGACGCGGCATTCCAGGCTGCGGATCAGGCCGTGCAGACCCATGGCGGTTTTGGTTATGCGACGGAGTATCACGTTGAGCGCTACTGGCGCGAAGCGCGGCTGATGAAAATTGCGCCGATATCCCAGGAAATGATCCAGAACTATGTTTCAGAACATGTCCTGGAGCTGCCCCGGTCGTATTAAGGGTTGGCGGCGTAAGTCGGTATCTGCGTCAGCGGCCGAGTTTTTTGCGCTTGTTTTCCACAAAGTCGACGAGAATATACTCGCCCAACTGATCCGGTGAGGTATAGAAAACCCTTCCGCCATTGATACGCGCCACTTCCTGCATGAACGCGCGCAGGTAGTCGCTGGATTCCAGCATGAACGTGTTGATGGCAATCCCTTTGCTGGTGCAACGTTTCACCGCGCGGAAGGTCGCGCGGATGGTCTGTGGTGTGGGTGGGTAAGCAAATATCGCCTCGCCGTGTTCGAGATGGGCGGTGGGCTCACCGTCTGAAATCATGATGATCTGTTTGCTGCCCGCCGAGTGTTTCGCCAGAAGCTTCTCCGCTAGCAGCAACGCATGCTGCATATTGGTGCCCAGCACATATTCGTCCCATTGCAAGTAAGGCAGATCGTGGGCTTTCAGCTCTTTGGCATAAGCGGCAAAGCCGATGATGTAAAAGCTGTCTTTGGGGTACTGGCTGGTGATCAGGTTGTGCAGCGCCAGCGCCACTTTTTTGGCCGCCTGGAAAGAGCCGCGCAGCGCCATCGACCAGGAGAGATCCACCAGCATTGCTGTGGCGGTCGATGTGATGGTTTCACTGCGATAAATTTCAAAGTCATCGGGTTGCAGCTGCACGGGCGCCCCGGGGCCGTTGCGGTTGATCGCATTGCGCAGCGTGCGCGGCATATGCAGATGGAACGGGTCGCCGAACTCGTAAGCCTTGGTCTGTTCGATCCGCTCACCAAAGCGACCTTCGTCCGGAATGGCGTGATTACCCAGACTCTGACGCTTGAGACGGGCGTAGATCTCCCCCAGCGCCTTCTGTCCGATCATGCGTGAGCCCCGCGGGGTCAGTTCCCAGCCTTTATCATCGGTGGAACGCACGTAGCCGGCTTCTTCCAGCATTTTCATGAGTTTTTCCAACTCGTCCAGCTGGTCCGCCTGGTCGTCACCCAGCACATCACGCAACAGATCTTTGTCGATGCCGTCCAGGTCGCCGCGACGCTCGGCCCCCTGCATCTGGTCGAGCAGATCGTCCATCTCATGCATTTCCTGCATCAGACGCATCGCTGATTCCAGGTCGAGATTTTCGTTGCCGTCGAATCGGTAACCCTGCCCGTCGGAGAGGAAGTTGAGCTCTTTGGCCAGCTTGGCCATTTCAGCCTCCAGTTCCGGATCGCCGAAGCGACCGCTGAACATCTGCTGCAGGGCTGCCTGTTGCTCTGCGGACAGAGAGTTCATCAGCGATTGCGCAGCGGCCATCTGCTGGCGCATCTGCTCAAGCAGTTCGTCCAATGATTGGGGCGGATTGTCGCCGAACATATCGCCGAATTCCTGCATGAACTCGTCGAATCCGGGGTCTTCACCCGCAATCTGCTTCACCAGCATTTCATTCAGCGCCTTGACCATATCCTTCATGCGCTGAATATCGCCGTCGGACATGTTGTTAACCATGTTCTCGATGTCTTTGAAGAACGTATTGGTCATGGCTTTGCGCAGCTCGTTCAATAGCTCGATGAACTTTTTCTGCGCATCCGGATTAATGAACTCGAATTTCTCCAGGGTGTTGATCTGTGACGGCAGATCCGGTGGTAATGCATCCAGAGCCTGCTCATTACGGTCGGCGATATCCGCCAGCAGACTGTTGCTGAAATTGCTGCCGAAGTCGTCGCTGGCGCCAGTCTGGTCAGGGTTGCCCTCAGTAGATGCGGTGTTGTCGCTGGTGTCGGCGTCATTCTGCCCTGTCGTGGGATTCTCGCCACCACTGCGCTGTTGCTGCCATTCGGCAATCCGCTCCCGTTCCATCTGAATTATTTCGTCCAGGCGTTCGCGAAACTCTTCAAAAATGGAGTCCAGGTTGAAACGTTTAAGCTGGCGCTGCTTCTGTTCTTTTAATTGCCGGATCATGTCGCGCAGACCCTGCATGTAGCCACCCTGGGGCATCTGCATACCGCGCGACATCAGGTTGCGCATGGCCCAACGCAGATCACCATACTCAATCATATCGTCTGCCAGCGCTTTCATGACAGCGTCTGCGTCAAAGCTGGGTTGCTGGCTGCCGTCCCAGGCGCTGTAGCGCTTGCGTGGTGCGCCGGGTGGTATGGCTGGTGGCGTGGTTGGTGGCATCGTTACCCCGAGTAGGTTGCGCGGCCGGATACCGCGTATTTGTTGAGTAGCTTGTTCAGATGCAGGCCTTCCAGGATAAACTCCACCTCGCTGGCGCGGCTGGCTGGTGTTGTGGCGGTAATACGCTCCGCCATGCCGGGGATCTTTTCGATGATGACCGCGTAGTCTTCAGCGTACACCGCCTCGCCGATTTCGATGGTCAGGCCTTCGTTAAAAGCGTCAGCGATTACCTGCATATCCTGCAACTCATGGTGTTGATCAAAAACAGCCTTGGTTGCAGCCTGGATGATACGGTTGGTGATTTTGTTTTCCTGGCCATCTTCCATGGCCTCAAACTCTACCTTGCCCTGGAATGATGAAACGATATAGTCCAGATCGGAAATGCGCGGCACCACTTCCGCCTCGTTGAGTACCAGGGCGCGGCGAAAAGCATTGGCCACCATCGCTTCGTAGTTGCTGATTGAAGCGCGCACGGAGACACCGGAAGCCTGATTGATATCTGGAGACTTGCGCGCGTGGTGGGTCACCTCAGCAATGATCTCCTTCATGTAGGCCGGCACGCTGAGTGTGTAGTCAGGCAGGCTCAGGGTATTGGCTTCCTGCTCGATGATATCGATTTCCTGGTGGACGTACTCCGGATAGTGGGTACGTATCTGAGCCCCGTAACGGTCTTTCAAAGGCGTGATGATACGCCCGCGGTTGGTGTAATCCTCTGGATTGGCGGTAGCAAGAATGAACACATCCACCGGCAGGCGGATCTTGTGGCCGCGGATCTGCACGTCGCGTTCTTCGAG
>JBCCUW010000429.1:0-4063 GCA_039196385.1 Pseudomonadota bacterium | reverse complement strand
ACCTGGGCCGCGACATGTATGATACGTTAGCAGCCATGTGCTCGGTGTGGCCGGCCGGTGTGCGTGATCAGAACATGCATACGCCTTTGCAGAGTAACATCCCGACATTGCTGTTATCCGGCGAATTTGACCCCATCACGCCCCCTGCCTGGGCCCAACAGGCGGCGAACGGTTTGACCAATGCCATACATATCGTTGCGCCCGGGCAGGGCCATGGCGTTATTGCTCGCGGTTGTCTGCCCCGCCTGATTATGGATTTCATCGACACCGCAGACCCCACAGCATTGGATGAAAGCTGCACCGCACATATGGGCCCCTATCCGTTTTTCGTCGATTTGATGGGCCCTCCGCCATGATCGTTGCGCAACAACTGAACAAGCGATTTAAGCAGATTCAGGCGGTTAAAGATGTCTCCTTCACCGCGCCGGACGGACGCATTACCGCGCTGCTGGGTCCTAACGGCGCAGGTAAGTCGACTACGCTGCGGATGCTGGCTTCCGTAGTCACACCGGACGGCGGGTCAGCCCAGGTCGATGGCCAGGACGTTGTGCAGGCACGCATGGCAGTACGCCGGAGCATCGGAGTGCTGCCACATAATTCGGGGCTGTACGGCCGGCTCACCGGTATCGAGAACATCCGTTATTTCGGGCGCCTGCAAGGCATGTCAGCAGCTGCGCTGGAGTCGCGCATCGAGGCATTAATCCAGCAGCTGGACATGGCGGATTTTGCGCACCGCCGCACAGCCGGGTTCTCCCAGGGCCAAAAAGTCAAAGTGGCTGTTGCCCGCGCCCTGGTCCATAACCCCCAAAACATCATGCTGGATGAGCCCACCAACGGCCTGGATGTGATGGCAACCCGAGCGCTCAGGGACATTATCCGCAATCTGCAACAGGCCGGTAAGTGCGTGGTGTTCTCCAGTCACATCATGCAGGAAGTGGACGCACTGTGCGACAGCGTTGTGGTCATTGGCCAGGGTGAAGTGCGGTTTGACGGCTCCATCGAACAAATGCGTCAACACGCCGGTACCCAGGATCTGGAAGAAGCGTTTATTCGCATGGCAGGGATCCAGACAGACGCTGCAGGTGATTCCAAGTGAGCTTTGGCGTGGTGCTGGCAAAAGAGTGCATCGACAACCTGCGGGATCGACGCACCCTCTTTGCATCGTTTTCGCTGGCCGTGCTGGGTCCCGTATTATTTGTGGGTATCATGGTTCTGGTACTGGAGCGAGCGCTTGGAGAAAGCGATGAGGCGACCCGCTTTGCCGTGGCCGGTGCGGAGTACGCACCGCAATTAATGCAGTTTCTGCAGCGCGAGCATACCGAAATTACGCTGGTTGAAAGTGCCGGGGAACCGAAGGACCTCGTGCGTTCAGGCACCCACGATCTGCTCCTTGTGATTAACCCGAACTACGCTGAGCGTTACGCCAAGGGTAATCGCAACACGCTGCTCATTATCCACGACAGTAGCAAGCTGTCCGCGACCCGCAAGCATATTACCCAGCTGCGCGGCTTGATCGGCCGATATGCCAGCACCATTGGTGTCCTGCGACTGCAGTTGCGCGGTCTTGATCCGGCGCTTACCCAACCCATTACCACCCAACAAGTTGATGTGGCGTCACCGGCGGCGCGAGCACTGACCATTCTGGCCTCCCTGCCCTATTTTCTGGTGCTCGTGGTGTTTATGGGCGGTTTTTATCTGGCGATCGACACCACCGCCGGGGAGCGGGAGCATGGTTCTCTGGAGCCGCTGTTAACCCAGCCGATCAGCCGCACCCAGTTGGTGCTGGGTAAACTGGGCGCCACGTCGGTGTTTGGCGCCGCCAGCGTGCTCGTCTTCTTGATCAGTCTGTACCTGTCTATTCCCTTTGTGCCGTTTGAACGCATCGGCATGTCGTTGGAAGTTGGAGTCAGCCAGCTGGCGCAGATTTTTGTGGTCTGTGTGCCGCTGATTCTGTTTGCTGCTGCCTTACTGACCGTAGTGGCCTCGTTTGCCAAAAGTTATAAAGAAGCGCAAACCTACCTGACTATCGTCATCCTGATACCAACGGCACCGATCATCATCGCCCAGTTTCTGAACATTGAATCATCGTTACAGGTCATGCTGGTGCCCAGCCTCAGCCAGGCCACCATTATGACGGAATTGATTAAAAACGAGCCCGTTGAGCTGAGCCATGCGCTGGTGTCCATGGGCACAACCGGAGTGTATGCCGCGTGTATGGCATGGATTGCCATCACCCTGTACAACCGCGAACGAATTCTGGGATAACATGGCTGTAGTAACAGCCAGGCTAGTGGGAGAGCAACTATGACCGAGCCGACCAAAGTTGGCTTGTTTGGCATCAACATGAATTTTCTGGCCGAACCCGAATGGGCCGTAAAAATTGCCAAGCAGGCTGAAGAATTGAATTTTGAATCTCTGTGGACGGGTGAGCACGTGGTGCTGCCGGATCCGCAGGAACCACCCTCTCCGGCACCGGCAGAAACGCCGATGCTGCATCCTTCAACACTACTGGCGCATCTCGCCGCCGTGACCAGCACAATCAAGTTTGGCACAGGTATTACTCTGATCGCCCAGCGCAACCCGGTGGTACTGGCCAAAGAAATCGGCTCTCTGGACGTACTGTGCAACGGCCGGCTGCTGTTCGGCATTGGTGCCGGCTACCTGCATCAGGAATTTGCTGCATTGGGCGTAGACTTTGTTTCCCGCGGCGCCCGCACAGACGAATACATCGATGCAATGCGCGCTCTGTGGAATCAGCCACTACCTAAGTTCAACGGCAAGTTTGTCAATTTCGACAACATCCAGGCTCAACCCAGACCCAGGCAGGCAGGCGGCCCTCCGGTGATTGTCGGCGGCGCCAGTCCCGCAGCACTCCGGCGTGCAGTCACCCACGGCAATGGCTGGTATGGTTTTGCCCTGGACGTGAGCGCCACTGACAAAGTGTTGGAAGAACTGCGTTTAGCACAGGCGCGCTACGAACGCCCTGCACAGCTGGGTGAACTAGAGATATCTGTCACACCACCCAAGCCGCCCACGAAAGCCATGTTGGACGACTATGCAGCACTCGGCGTGCACCGTGTGATTCCGATGCTTGGTTTTTACGACAAGAGCAACATCCAGAGCGCTCTGGATGATCTCGCCAAAGAGCTGATGTGATTCGGACAATCATATAAGCGGACGCATCCGCGCCCCTAGACAAGACAGCCAACACCGTCTTGGCGTAATCTGCCCATCACAGCGCAAACTGTCAAAGTTCCGTTGAGACTATTCGGAAACCGCTTCCTATTCTACTGCTGACTCGCGCAATGTTTCGCACTAATCGCGCTCGCTTGCAGCAAGAAAAGGATATCTGCCATAAGCGGCAAAAACCGCAGTAAAACGCGCCACCTTATTTCCAGTGGACTGTCCAATTGCTCCAAAAAACGCCACAGCGGCTCCTATCGTGGACCTTCAACCGGTGCTTGATCTGCAAGATAACACTCTGCTTCAGCTTAGTATTCGGAATGAACGGTTGCGCAACGTACAATTAGCACTCTGACAGGTGGCAAATTTTTGCGATCGACACCATCTGAACTCTGCGATCAGCCACAAGCTACAAGTCATGATCGAAGAACTGGTACAGCTCACTCGAACAGCAATGACTTCAGAACGGCTTGAATTTCAGGTCGAGTTGCAGTCTTTCGACAATGCCAAGGAAGTTCTGATGTCGGTACAAATGCCCCTCAACTACACTGGCGTGTTGCACCAGCTTCCAGGGTACAAATCCGGCAACGATCAGATAGGTTTAAAAAACGCAGAGCTGGGGGTGCGCCTGGTTTCGGGGTTGGCCGATTCAGTCTCAGAAGAAACGGATGGAACAAAGCGAAAGATCCTATTTAAGCTTGGCGGCTCTGTGAGCTGAGCGCTTTCCTGTGCGCAACTTTAAGCCCCAGCTTTTCTAACAGGAAGAATAAGCGAAAAAGTTGAACCTACTCCTGGCTCGCTGGTAACAACAAACTCTCCATTGTGCTGTTGAACAATGTCGTACGCCATGGACAATCCCAGGCCGGTACCCTGATCCGTT
>JBCCUW010000428.1:0-4069 GCA_039196385.1 Pseudomonadota bacterium | reverse complement strand
TGGAGGGGTCCCCCAACGGTCTGCTACGGCGTTTTATTTCGTTGATGATTTCGACTTCCAGGGCGGTCCATTCCTGGCTGCGATCAATCTGTAACATGTCTTGTTGTCGGCCGCCGCGCTGGATTTCACCGTAGGCATTGCGCAGGCGTTCGCTCTGGGTGCGGTATTGGTTGGAAATACTTTTCTGCAAGCGCACCAGGCCGGGAATGCCGCCTTCACTCTGGTAGCTTTGCCATAAATCTCTGGCCCGCTGTAATGATTGATCCAGCTGCTCGACCACAACATGGCGCTGTTGCGCAAAGGCTTCAGCACTTGCGTCAATATAGAAACTGTCTTCAGGTGATTCCAGCAATTCACGCAAAACCAACAGATCGTCTACGCTGCCGCTCTGCTGCCAACCCGCAAAAGCTGCGTCGATTGTCTGATAACGACTGATTTTGGCGTTAACCTGTGTTTCGCTGCCGCGACTATCCAGCGCCTCGTCCAGATCCCGGGCACTGATAGAGGTGAGCGTGGCGATCGCGTCGTCAGCTGCACCTCGCCGCCACTGTGTGGCCGCTTCTTCGTAAGTCTGAATCAGTGCGTCGGAGGGCAGTTTATCCTTCAACCATTGAATGGTGTAGCTCTCGAACGGTGTGGTGCGAAACTCACCCTGACGGCTGAGACGGGCCAGCGTGAACAGATCGTTATCCTCAAAGCTCGCCTGCATGTCGCGGTAGCGGCGAAGATCAGCGTGATAATCGTCCAGCCCTTCTACAGTGGGATAGTCGGCAGTAAATTCGGTCAGTGCGGTTTCAATACTGTCCAGGCGATTACTGTCCAGGCTGTTGGTGACCGTTCTTTTCAACTTGCTGATGGCTTGCCCGAACGTGGCATCGTTGTTGCGCATCTGCACCAGGCGGCTCATGGCGCTAGCGGCATACGGTTCAAAGGCGGTATCGTAGCCAATCATCTGCGTGATCAACTGGCGATGTTTGTATTGGTCCGCGTCCCATTCTGTGACCAGCGATTGGAGTTCCAATTCATCGTCGGTGACGGACACAATGCCACCGCGCTGGTGGAACATCCTTTGCACCCGTGCCACCCAGATCAACAAATCCAGCATTTGTGTGCCGCGGCCAATGTTGGCGGCCGGTTGATAAGCATCCGCGACGTACAGTTGTGCACCTTCATAGTCCTGCTCGTCGAGCATTTCGGACCAGCTGGGCACAATGGCTCGAATCAATGCCTTTTCGCCGTTGCGGGTGGCATCAACGTCATCGTTGTTGTTTTGCAGGTAATTGTTGGCGGCAGCGACTGCTTCATTGTACTGACCTGCTTCGACCAGCTCTTCCAGGCGGCGTTTGTCGCTGTCGAGCCAATAGGTGACGCCGGCGACAAGGCCAATAATGGCAAAGGCGACAAAAATCAGACTAATGGTGCCCACGTGCCGGCGTATGCCGATGGCCTGGCCAAATTGACCGATTTTGCCGGGTTGGGCAGGTTTTGCCGGAGCTGTCGCCGCCGCTTCTTCTTGCTCCTCCTCTTCGCCAACTGGCGCGCAGAACACTTCCAGGAACGAAGTAGGAGATTCGATAAAACGTGTCTTGTCGCCGTCCGCAACAACTGGCGCTGGCGTGGGTGCACCTTCGGGGGGGTTGCTCTCCGGTATGACAGTGGCGCCAGCGTTACTGTCCTGAACTCGCTGAGCATCTGTACCCTGCTCGGCTGACATTGCGGTCACCGCGTCGTCTGTGCCGGTGGGGTCGGCTGGTGCTTCATTACCTGCCCAGAGTATCGTGGCGTCGTTGTCCTGGGTCGCTTCAACATTATCCACGTGCACGATATAGGCAAACTTCTGGCCGCCGAAGCGGATTGTGTCGCCGCTGTGTAAGTCCCGTGCGTGTTCGTCCAGCCGCTCATCGTTAACAAAGGTGCCGTTCGAGCTGTCCAGATCCTCCAGGCAAACCTGGCTGCCTTTCAACGCAAATACAGCGTGCCGCCTTGAGATGCGTTTGACCTCGTCGGGCAGTTCCGCTTTGTGCTGGCTGAAAATGGCATCATCGCGATTGATCATGAACGGAAATCGTTCGATTACGATGCTGTCCAACTCAGGGGCCACCGTGGGCTTCAGCAGCAGGCGGACAGATTTTTCCGCGCTGATCTCGGTGGTATCAATTTCCACTTTGAAGGTAATCGCACCGCCAAAGTCGACCATGTCGCCTTCACCCAGCACCTGCGCGTCCGTGCCAAGCACTTTGCCGTTCACTCTGGTGCCGTTGAGGCTCTGCAGATCCGCCAGATAAGCGCGGCCGTCCTCCACGAACAGGCGTGCGTGGCGGCGTGACAGTTTGGCAGCATCCTGCTCAAGCTGTGTAAACGGTTCTTCCCTGCGGCCAATGGCAAACAGCGAACTGTCGACTTCAATATCGCCCAGTTGCGGGTGCGACAGTGGTTTGAGTCGCACCTTCATGGATTATCAACCATGGATAATTTTCACCCGTTATTTATTGTTGCGGTCTAGGTGTTGTTTGAAGCGACAGACTGCTCGCTGACAACCTCTTGTGGCCAGCCACCCCCCAATGCAATGTAGAGTATCACGGTATCGGTCAATACTTGCTGGTATGCGGCCAGCAGACCTTGTTGGGCGCTCAACAGGGTGCGTTCGGTTTCGAACATTTCCAGCTGTGATATGAGACCCGCGCGCAGGCGCTGCAGGTTGACGTCGCGCACCGTGGTCAGGTCAGCAATCTGTGCTTCCAGCAGTTTCATCTGCTCTTTACGGGTACGCAGGTTCAGCAGTGCAATCTCCACTTCTTCAAAAGCCGTCAATACACTCACCCGGTATTCTTCTACGGCGGTTTTCAGACTGACTTCGCTGCTGTCGATATTGATGTAGACGTCACGGTCGAACATGCCTTTGAATGAGGTGCTCAGACCCCAGGTCCAGGTGGTGGTTGCCAGCTCGGCCAGGTTGAAATTGCTGACCAGGTTGAGCGTCGGCAACCGTGCCAGGCGCGCTTTGCCTAATAGCTCGTGGGTGCGCAGGACATTAAATTCAGCCGCCAGAACGTCTGGACGCTGCGAAAGTATATCTGCCGGTAAAACCACGGGCACGTCAATGAGGCTGAGAGATTCCAGGTTACCCTGCGGCACGCGGAATTGGCCGGCGGGTATTCCCAATAACGTTGCCAGCTTCAGCTCGGACTCTTCGCGACCCCGTTGCAGTTCCCTCAGCTGACTCGTCAGGCTGCTGATCTCCGACTTCTGATTCAGGATGCGCGTGCGCGGCACCATGCCTTCAGCATATTGTTGTTCGTAGATCTGCAGCAGGCTTTCGCTATTGCGTAAAGAGCTGGTCTGGTGGGCAATCTGTTCATCAAACTGACGGATATTGAAATAACGCGACGCCACATCCGAGACCAGTTTTAAATAAGTGCCGCGCCACAACATTTCGTTGCTGCGGTAGTTGGCTGCGGTTGCGTTGACGTCCTTGCGGATTTTTCCCCAGATATCGATCTCCCAGGTAATCCCTGCACTGATGTCGTTGCTGTCCTGGGTGGTCTGTTGTTTACCCCCCCGGACGCGCGCTTCGGGGTTCAGAGAATAGTCCGGGAAGAGCGAGCGTCGTCGGTCTTTCAACTCAATGCCGGCACGTTCCAGGCGGAGTGACGCGAGCGACAGGGTAAGGCTCTGATCCAGTGCCTGGTCAATCAGGTTGTCGAGGAACGGGTCGCCGAATTGTTGCCACCATTCCGGATGAATGATTTCAGAGGCAGAAATTTCGCGGCCATCCAGTTGTGACCAATTGGCCTTGTCAGGCAGGTCAGGGCGGGTATAGTCAGGGCCGCCCAAAGGCGTGCTGCAGGCGCTCAGCCCCAGCAACGTCATCAGCAGCAGACCGGCTGTCGCGCGTGACTGTCTTACGTTTTTTATATCTCGTGTGTCCATGTGCCTATGACTCCCCAAGCGCAAATTAGTGTTGATTACGCTCCTTATCGCACGTCAGCTCAATTTACTATGGCCGATGGCTTTAGGAAAGTAACCCTCAGTGTTGAGTTTCTGCTGAATCCTGGACGCGCAATCGGTG
>JBCCUW010000427.1:0-4087 GCA_039196385.1 Pseudomonadota bacterium | reverse complement strand
AAGCGCCTGCGGTAACCAAATCGCCTACAGCAAGCAAAGCGCCTGCGGTAACCAAAGCGCCTGCAGCAACCAAACCGCCTGCGACAACTAACACACCCACGGCGAAACGAGACCCTATCCGCAAAACTGCTGAAGCAATCCAACCTGAGGTTGTACCGTTCAGACACAGTGGGGCAGTTGCTGCGCCGGACTTAACACCGCCAGCGACAGCGAAACCGCGCATCAACAATGCGGAGCTGCACACCGCCAACCATACCCGTCAGCCACTCGGCAGCCCCGATGAAATGATGCTTGAGACGGATGGGCGCAGTCGTTCGCGCAGCTCCATCAGTATCGCTTTGGGTGCAACGCTGATCGTTGGCCTATTGATTGTCTGGTCACTGACCTATCAACCGGAACGCGCGGCAGTTGAAGAAAACCTGCTTGCCGCTGCGCCCAATGTGTTGGACCAGCCGGCAATACCGTCTGCAGCGTCGGTAAATGGTGAAGCCGTGAGCGGTCTGTCCAGTGAACCGATCCTTCAGCCTGTCATCACCCCTGCTGCGTCTGCTGAATACACCAGTCAGGCTGAGCAGGAAGCCGCCATTAACGACATGTTGAACAATGCGGCAGAGTTGATGGCAGAAGGATTTATCACCTGGCCGGAAAGAAATGCTGTGTCCTTGCTGCACGCGGTGCTGGTGGAATCACCGGATAACCTGCAGGCGCAGCAGTTACTCGACGCGGCTGCAACCCAGTTGCTCGAGCAGGCTCAGCAGGCGTACAACGACGGGTTTACCGATGGTGCGCGCGCCGTGGTTGACGATGTGCTGCAATTCCATCCCGGTTGGCCGGCAGCCATCGATCTGAAGTTTGCCTGGCAGGATGCACTGGCGCCTGGCCCGGAGACAACGTTTCAGCCGCTGCAGTAGTCGGGGTTCAAATGCTTGTGAATCGTGGTAGGCACGGGCGGATTCGAACCGCCGACCTCTGCCATGTCAAGGCAGCGCTCTAACCAACTGAGCTACGCGCCTATATGAGTGCCTTCTGCCGTGCAGAGGCCTGCGTATAGAGCTGCCCCGGTATGTGCTCAGCAAATACTTGGCAACATATCGAGGCGGGACGCGGATTCTAGCGGGTTGTCCGCGTGATAGGAAGTGGCGAGGGGTAGATGTCAAAAGCAGGATCCAGGGCGGCAGCCACCGGCATCCTCTGCGCAACACTGCTGGTGTCCGCCAGTGCAACAGAGATCACTGGTGATGCAGGGGATAACCGTCTGGAAGGTACACCGCAAACGGACTACTTTGTGGGTGGTCCGGGTGCAGATATCTTTGTCATTAATTATCTATCTGAGATAGCCGATGAAATTGAAGATTTCAGCCCGGAGCAGGGCGACCTGATAGAATTGACCTTCAAAACGCCCAGCGGTTTACCGTTGCAGTCGGAGCATCTGTCAATCAATCGTAAAGGCGTTGTCAAAATCAGACTGGGCGCGAAAGAACACGATGTGGTGGATTTGAATCGCGCAGACCTGCGACTGCAGCTTGAACCCCGCAAGGGCCGCTACTTCCTGAAGTTTACGAAAAAGCTCTAGCGCATCAGTGAGCGAATTGGAGTAATTGGAGTGTCACAAACATGATCTACGCGTTGGTTTTGTTAGTGGTCAGTTGTCTGGCCCAAAGTCCCGCTTACGCGGATGATCGGCTGGTGCAGCTGGTGAAATTCCATGACTACGACACCGGTTCAATTGACGACTGGTTAATCGGTAAAGGCTTCAGCTTCGAACGGGACGCGCGCCGGCGTGATCGCCTGGGATTTGACATTGGGGAAGAGGTTCTAGTGTTGGCGGCGCACCGCCGCGCCCTGGGTCTTATGCCTAACGAGTCGATCAACGTCCCTGAGTTCGACTTTGTTGAAATCGACTGGGGTGTGCACAAACATCCGGCGGGGGCATCTTACGAGCAGGGCGTGCGTAATGAGGCCATTATGGCAATCATCTTTCTGGGTGATGAGCGGCAACCCAGCGGCTCAATATTTATTCCAGACAGTCCGCACTTTGTCGGGCTGTTTCTGTGCTCGGGTGACGACAAAATCAATCACCCGTATCGGGGTAGCTACTTCACCAAAACGGGACGCTACGTTTGCCTCGATCGGCCGGCGCCGGGAGAGCTGGTTACCTCCCGGTTTAATCTCCGCCAGGCCTACCGGCAGTACTTTGATAAAGAAAACGATGATGACCCGGGCGTCTCCGGCATTGCGCTGGCGTTGGATACCAAGAAAGCGCGCGACGGCCAAGCGTCCGCCTTTATCCGCGAAATCCGATTTTATAAAGACTGAGGCGTGGGTTGTTCGTCAGCCTCGGTGTGGCAAGTCAGCGCGCGGTGTAGCCGCCGTCGACGGGTAAAATGACACCGTTGATAAAGCTGGCGTCATCGCTAGCCAGGAAACTGGCAACACTGGCAATTTCTTCCGGTTGACCAAGGCGGCCCAGAGGATGCAGCGACACCAGATAATCGCGCGTTTGCTCATCTTCCCGGGCGTCCGCCGTCATGGGCGTTTCAATGTAACCTGGGGCAATGGCGTTTACGCGCACACCGTGCGGGCCGTAATTCACGGCAAATTGTTTGGTCAGCCCGGACACACCGTGCTTGGCCGCCACGTAAGCACCAGCGCTGGCATCCAGTTCATCCAGCTCCAACACATGGGGTCCGGTTAATCCGACCAACCCTGCAACCGATGCCGTGTTGATAATGACACCGCCACCGTTTGCCGCAAAATGTCGCGCACCGTGATAAAGGCCGTTAAATACGCCGCCCAGGTTGATCGCCACGGTGGCGTCCCAGCCGAATCCGCCACCGACTCCTGCATTGTTGAAGAGTACGTTGAGCGCGCCAAATTGACTCGCAGTGTGCTCGATTGCAGCGCGGACTTGAGCGGCGTCTGCCACATCCAGGCCCAGGCTGTCCGCCTGGCCGCCCTGTTCTGTGACCAGGGCAACAGTGCCTTCAGCGGCCTGGGTGTCAAGGTCGGCGCACATCACTGCGGCGCCACGGGATGCCATATGCAATGCGCTGGCACGGCCGATCCCGCTGCCCGCGCCCGTGATCAGGGCAAATTTTCCGGTCAGATTGGCATCACTCATGGGAGGTCTCCTCAAAGATTGCCTGATGCATCCGTTACAAAGCTCAGTGACAGCTGACCGAGCATGGGCCTGCCACTGTCGCTCAGGCCCAGTTCAGCGGCGTGTGCGTAAACCTGTTCCGGTTGTGGGGTGGCAAATATCATGCGCTGAATAGCGGTATAGGCCGGATTGTCGGTAAACGCCACAAAGGTGCCGTCGCTCATTCTGATACAGAGCTGGTCCTTGTCATTCATGGTTAAAGGCAGATCAAGGGCAAGGCTCCACCGCTGCGCCAGCGATGCCGGGTCTGGGCTGCCGAGTTCGCAACCGAGTATGCGGCTTACCTGGCTCGCCTGCTGTGCACGCCAGTTCGGTCCCGCCCATACCCATTCTTCTGCAGGGCGCATTTCGTCAAACGAAACGATAGCCCCACCGATATCTTTGGGGTGGATGTGGCAGGCACTCACCTCAGGGCGCTCGACGGACCAGACCTGACGCATATGCGCAGCCTCCAGGTGGGCAGCGCAGGTGGCAAAGTTATCAACTTGAAACAAAGCCATATAGCCGCACGCATCTGCATTCATGCGGCTTAACGTGCGGCCGGCAGCCGTATCCGCTTGCACCGGCGCAACAATTTCCAGAAAGGTCTCGCCGATGGCCATCACTGAGTTCTCCAGGCCGAACTCACCGACGCCCGGGTCCTGATAATCCTGCTCCAAACCCAGTAGTTGGAACAACACCTCGCGCGCGGGTGCCAGTTGCGTTGCTGCCAAAGCCAACTGTCTTAGTCTCATTGCTGCGTGTTACCCCCCAACTCTGCGTCCGCCCGCTCAGCGTTCTCCAGTCCGCACGGTAGCACACCCATTACTGGGACGACATCAACCGTAGCAATTACATCATCGCGTGAGCCGGCGTGTACACTGCGGGCGTGGGTGCATCGTGTGCAGTTGCGGGTGGTTGGCTACCCTTGTGTTGATAAGACTGTTT
>JBCCUW010000426.1:0-4101 GCA_039196385.1 Pseudomonadota bacterium | reverse complement strand
GGCAGTTTTTCCGAGCGGGTGAGAAGCCTTCAGGGATCGGATAAATTCGGCCCGGTCTGGGCTTCAACGGTCACTGTCTCGCTGTCAGAGACGTTGTTTGATCAACCAGGGCTCATCAACCGAGGCAGTAGCCAATTGGCAGACACACGCACTATCGCTACCTGCAGCGGTAATTATTTCGACCCTGAAATGAAGCAGCTTACCTCAGTACCCGCGGAAACAACCCATCGCCGCTGGTTCGATAGTGTTTCGAACGGCGAGCCAAAATTTCCAGGGCAGGGCAATACTTACGCCGGCCAGTCGCTAACGCCTGACATGTACAGAGCGCTCAATCGATCGCCCTATCTTGAACTGCGTCGAGTAGGGCGCGGCCTGAATTTCGTACAATGCTCGAATGACAACGGCACCACCAACGCATGGGCAGCTGCCTACTACTGCGGAATGTCGCAGAACCTGACCGATAGTATGTTTACACCCTCCCGTTATCGCTCTGACAAAGTCTGGCAGCTGGAGACTGTCGTCAAGACGCTTCTCGACGATGAGGGGGATGAACTTACGTTGGATCAACAAGCGGAAGTTGAAAGTACGGGTTTTTTTACAGAACGCAGAAACGTCTATCTAGAGGCAACGGAGGCCTCGGACCGCTACGGACAGCGTGACTTTGCTCAGCTGATCTGCGGCCCATCGGATTTGACCAATGATGCCCAAATACGCTGGACTATTGAGCCACAAGAGGGTTTAGGCTATACCGAACTATTCGTTGGTGAAAGGCTCCGCGCCGCGGATTATGTCGTCGGCAAAACGCACCAACTGAGTTCTGATTCTGTACCGATTGAGGTTTATACTTCTGGAAACAGACTTGCAATCCAGTCCTCGGGTTTGGGCTCCACAAAAGTGCAAGTGAGCTGTGATCTGGCGACCAAAGATGATATTGGCCGCTACCACTACTTCGCGCCAGCCACGGCTCAATCCGCCGCGTTCGACCTATAGGCTATCTGCGGGCGGGCGCAGAGGCGGGACGTTGCAGCAGGGGGGCATTTGCGCAATCTCCCCCTCTGTCTACACTTCCTCAAACAACCACGGATTTTCAAAGTGACGAACGTTGTCATCGCCATGCTTATTGCCGTCGTGGCCGCCGCCAGCGCCTGCACGGTGTATCTTTGGTTCGGTAAACGTAGAACCGCTCAGACGACCGCCCGGGTGACGCGCGCGCTGACGCTTTGCCAGGCCATTTACACGGCTTTGGAGCACATCCCCGACGGCATTAT
Organism: Pseudomonadota bacterium; assembly: GCA_039196385.1. Taxonomy (GTDB): domain Bacteria; phylum Pseudomonadota; class Gammaproteobacteria; order Pseudomonadales; family Azotimanducaceae; genus UBA4421. The sequence continues at coordinate 2,833 of JBCCUW010000426.1, read as the reverse complement.
CAGCCGGGATCTACGCCGGGGTCTGGTGTTGTTGCTGACCAACCATCTGAACGTGCTGGCCGAGGCCAACCCGAAACATCCTATTCTGCCCGGCATGCAGCGTCAGGTGCAGAAGTTGAATAAAATTCCATCCGGTTTCGAGCGGGAGCGCATCCGCGACAAACAGACCCGCCGCTACGCCGCGCTGGCTTTGGAACAGCTGGCGAAAATTCTGCGCGAGGCGGTCAGCCGGCGCGAACTGGACACCAAACATGGCGATCTGGCCCGGGCGTCTGCCACCTTCACGGCACAACAGATTGCGGTAGAAAACGCCCGCCAGGCGGCAAAAGATGCCGAAAACGTGGGCGCCAATAAAAAGGCGCTCAATTTTGCCTACCAGGCCCAGAGCTTGTGTCGCAGCCTGCCGCCACTCATGGGCAAAGCCCTGGCGGAATCGGTAGCGACAGACATCGAGCGCCTGGAAGGCAGCCTCAAACAGCCGCTTAGAACTTGATGCCAATACCTAAGGTATAGGTCACGTCAGTTTTGCTGGCGTCTTCGGGTGGATCAGTTTCATGGTTCACATCTGCCCGCGCCGTCGCATCAATCCGGCTGTTCAAGGCGTAACGCACGCCGGTAGATGAGGCCAGCACTTCGCCGCGATCAGAATCGGGTATCACCAGCAGCGATTGTTTGTGGAAAAACTCCATGCGCTTGCTCAGGAAAAAGCGGTTGTAGTCGAGGCCCCAGCGAATCGCCGGGTTGGTTTCATCCTCTCCATCCAATTCTTCTTGAACCACACTCACACCCAGCTCGGTAGAAAAGGCGCCAAAGCTGTTGTCCCAGAACTGATAACCCATACCAGCGCCCAGGGTGATGCGTTGATCAATGTCTTTCAGCTCATCTTTAAAGTACTCGCCGTTGCCAGCCGCGTACCACTTCTCGGACAGAAAACGTTTGTAACCGTAATCCAGATCAAGCTGATCTTTGGTGGTTTCCCCTTCCGCTTCTTCCTGACTGATCAGCAAGGTCAACGAATGTTCTGAGTTGGCCCGCTTGAGAATTGATTCAATCAGCGTGTTATAACTTTCTGTATCGGAGTTACCGCTGGAGATAATCGCAGACAGATCAGCCCGGGACGACCATTCCGAGGTAAATCCCGGCAAGCCCAGATTGCTCTGCCCCGCTGAGGCCACCTGACCGAGATCAACAGACACAACCGAGTCGTCTGCCGCCAGGCTCTGCTGACCGTCGCTCACCACAAACTTACCGTTGGTAGAGACGTCACCCACCTCCACATCAAACGCTTCCTCGGTAGAGAGTTCAGCCACCGCGGCCAGATCGATGGAGACGCCCCCGGCATATTCGGTGATCAGCAGCACGTGCCCGCCGGATATGCTGTCCACCTTGCCGGTCAGACGATCGCCGTTATTGAGCAACACGGTATCGGCATACACTGACGCCGTACCAAGCAGACCGCTGAGCGCCAGCAGCGCAACTAACTTAATGTGTTTGTTCACAAATTTTCCTTAAATTGTTTCTTGTCCAATATCTGCCTATAAAGGCATCACGGTTGTTGTTTCTGCAGGCCCAACTGACCTACCCAATCCCGGGCAAAATACTGAGCGGTGCGGCCGTTCCGCGTGCCTCGCGCCAGCGCCCATTGCAATGCCTGCATGCGCAGGTTGCCATCTGCCAGATCAACATCGACCTGGTAGGCAGCAGCCAGCTGTGTCACCCAGTGCGCCACCACCTCAAGGTAGGCATCCTGCCGCAACGGGTAAAAAGACAGCCACACGCCAAAACGATCTGACAACGAAATTTTTTCTTCCACCGCTTCGCCATGGTGGAGCTCACCATCCACAAGATGCGATTGCTGGTTATCACTCATATGTTCCGGCACCAGATGCCGGCGATTAGAGGTGGCATAAATCACTACGTTGCCGGCGGTTCTGAAAATAGAACCTTCCAGTGCACTCTTCAGCGCCTTATAAGACGGGTCATCCGCTTCAAACGACAAATCGTCACAGAAGACAATAAAGGCATAAGGCAGAGCGGTCAGTCGCTCTATAACCTCACCCAGATCCGCCAGATCCTCACGGCCTATTTCCACCAGGCGCAATCCCTGCTGCGCGTACTCGTTGAGCAGCGCATGCACCAGCGAAGATTTGCCTGTCCCGCGGGCACCCCACAGCAGGGCGTTGTTGGCGGGAAGTCCCTGCAGAAGCTGTCGCGTATTGGCCGCCAGTTGCGCCTTCTGATCATCGATGTGTAACAGATCAGCCAGACGCACCGGGTCTACCTGACTGTGGGCATGAAACTGGCCAAGCTGACGGCTACGCTGCCAGCGCACCGCGGTCTGTACGGCCCAGTCAACCTGTTCCTGCTCGGGCAGCAACAACAGTGCCCGCTGCACTGCCTGTGCCACGAGCGACTGTAATTTGTCTGTCAGCGGTTGTTCAGCCATCACTGCCCTTCTCAGCTTGGAACCTGTCTCTCTTACGCCGCAACCCTGTGCCCATAGACCACGGTGGCCGCGCATTGTACTGAACTACAGTGGCCGGGAAAGCCTGTCGTGTTATAATTTTACGCCCGTTTGATATGTGCCAGGCTGAAACCAGATTATGCAAGCGCCCCAGAAATCAGACCATCACCCGGAACGTCGAACCGGCCCCGAGACCCGTCGCAAGCACACCCAGGATCGCCGCAACGAAGACCGTGTGGCTGAAGAACTGGAACCCCGGCGCAACCCGGACATTCCAGACCGCCGTCTCTAATTTTCCACCCCAGGGCTGACTATGCGTCAGCTGCCATCTCGTCGACGCAGTGGTACAACATTATCCACTGATTTGTG
>JBCCUW010000425.1:0-4101 GCA_039196385.1 Pseudomonadota bacterium | reverse complement strand
GCTGCTGCACCTCCGCTGACATACCAACGCCGTTGTCTACCACATCAATACGCACCCGGGAATTTTCCACGCTACCACGGACGGTGATCTCCGGTGCATAAGCAGGCTCAGCACTGGCCTGCCTGTCCAGGCAGGCATGACACGCATTGGTGACCAGGTTCAAAATCACCCGGCTGATGTCCTGAGCCTGAACCCACGCTAGCATCGGCGTGTCGGGGAATGCATACTCAATCGGAACATCAAATCCGCTCATCGTGGCACGCACGCTGTGCCAGGCCAGCGCACCGTGTTCTTTAACCAGGGGCGCAAGGTCCACTTCTAATGCATCCGCTTCTGCATGGCGACCCAGAGACAGCATGCTGTTAACAATGCGGTCTGCCCGATGGCCATGGCCATTAATGCGGCGCATGTTTTCGCTGAGCATTTCCACAACTTCACCAAGTTCAGCCAACCACTCCGGGTCTTCAACCTGCGGGTTTTGCAGCAAGTCGCGCAATTCCTCACACAACTCTTCTGACGTAGCAGAGAAGTTGTTAACAAAATTCAGCGGATTCTTAATCTCGTGAGCGACCCCGGCAGTCAATTCACCGAGAGCAGCGAGTTTTTCACGCAACACAATTTGCTCCTGGGCCTGATTGAGTTGTGCCAATGTGTCTTCGAGTGCTGCGTTTTTGTTTTCCAGTTCACCGGCAAGTTTTTCCACCACATCAAGTCGCTGGGCATCCAACGTATGCTGGCGAAAAATCTCCAGATCCTGTGCCATCTGAGCAATTTCATCGTTGCCGTACACTTTGACCGATTCGTGCAGTTGTTGGTTGCGCGCCATATTGCGCATGCGACCCGCCAGTTCGACCAGTCGACCCGTCAGCACAGGCTGCACGTAGCCCCACACGTACAGTCCTGCCACGATGACGCTGACGGCGGCTAACCCAACAATCCACCAGTAACCGGTTCGAATTGTCGATTCAGCACGATCCATGGATGCGGTTGCCCGTGTGCTGGCCGTACGAACCAGTTGCTCAGTATCCGCGCGCAGACTACCTGCGATAGTACGTACGGCAGTCAATCTCGCGGCCATCTCCTGCCTCTGATTGAGCTGACGATACACCAACGCCACCACGCCTTGAGACCCAATCGACAATTTACTGAGCTCATCCGCACCCACGGTCAAACTGTTGCGGTTAGCCGTGGAGTTGAGTGCTTTCAATCCCACCACGAAGTGTGCCAGCCCCGCTTCAATTTTCTCTACCAACGGTTGCAGGTGAGATATATCTGTTACCCGGGTCATCGCAGCCAGAGTGCCGGTCACCTGAAGTAAAGCACCACGCATGTCTGCGAGTTTGCTTAAATCTGTCACCGTCTTGCTGATGTCCCGCTGGGCTGGCGGTACCGGCGCTTTGTCAATTTCGCGATAACCCGTCGCGAGAAAAAACACCTGACCATCCAGCTCAACCGTCAGGCGCTGCATCAGCTTCATCTCAACATTCTCAATGCGCGCTAACACCGTACGCAGGTGGTCGCCCACCGCCAGATGCTGGGCATTGAGTTGATGAAGTTTGTTCCCCTGCGCGACCAGGTGAACTACCTGTTGCTCCACGCGTTCGCGCAGCTCAGACTGAAAAGCGTGATCTTGCGCCGCCTGCTGCATCAGCCCCAGCGTGACGGTCAGGTCGCGTTCAAGCGACGTATACTCGTTAAACCGTTCAGCCAGCGTCTGCTGATCGCCCGATTCTGCCAACGCAGGCATGACAGCCACCAGGTTGGAGACCTGCCCGATCAACTGCAGCGCGCTAGCCTGTTGGGGTATCTGCACGTTAATTAACTGCGCTTGCGTGCTCGCGACCATCCACATCGACAACCATGCAACACCATTGGCAATCAACAGCGTCAGCAGCGCACTGGCCACAGCCAGACCAATCTGCAGCGTAATGGGTAAGGCAGCCAGGCGACGAAACTGGCGTTTCATAGATTCAACCAAGTCACAATTCCAGCGTCACTAATGTTCCAGCAACAAATGTTCCGGCAACATCACAGACTGGCCTTGTGGGTTGAACTGGGTCAACACGATGGGGGTGCCACCGTCTTCACCCGCGAGTGATAGAACTTCACCATCCAGCGTCATTGAGTGGGTGGCACGCAGCGCTTCAAGAAATGCGTGCCGGTCAATCACCCCGTTTGTGCTGTGCAGAATCTCAATCGCCGCGCGACCAGCAAGATAACCCTCGAGTGAGGCGAAAGATGGTGCAAGGTCAGGCGCCACAGCCGCCAGAGCGCTTTGGTAGCTTTGCACAATTGGCAGACTGGTATCCGTGGGCAGCGGTACCACTTGAGAAACGTAAACGCCAGAGGTGACACCATCCAGAGCCTCGGCTAAGGCTTCACTGCCAACAAAAGACAAGTTCACCAATCGAGGCGTAAACTTAAGCTGACGTGACCATCTGATGAATGCAGCAGCAGCCGGATAAGTCGCCACCAGCAGAACCGCCTGCGGTTGGGCTTCTACAATTTCCAACAGCGCACGCTTGACCGCAACGGTATTACGCAAGTACGAACCCTGCCCATGAATACGCAGATTCCGCACCGCCAAAGACTGAGAGAGGGCCTGCAGTCCGGCGCGACCGTAAGAATCATCCTGAAACAAAACGGCTATCCGCCGCAACTGCTCCCGATCGACCAACCAGTGAATAATCGACTCCACCTCCTGCCCATAAGACCCCCTAATATTGAGCACGTTGGCTTGTTGTCTGAGCTCAGCAGCCCCGGTCATAGGTGCCAAAAGGCCAATTGCCGCGTTTTCGAGCATATCGAGAATTGCCATGCTGGTGGGCGTTCCCACCACGCCGATTAATCCGACAATGGCATCGTCGGCGATGAATTTTTGCGCATTGGCAATGGCCCGTTCAGGTTCATACTCATCATCCAGTGTTTGCAGTACCAGCCGCCGGCCATGAATTCCTCCCTGGCGGTTCTGCGCGTCAAACGCCGCCTGTATGCCGACCTGAATCTGCAGACCCAGTTGGGACACACTACCGGACAGCGCCGCGGATTGGCCAAACTGAATCGGCGGCAGAGGAGCCTCGAATGTGTCTGCTGCCCTGCCAAAACCTGCGCCGAACAGCAACAGGAATGCCGCCAGTAATGCGGCTGGTAAACGGTTCACTCAGGCACCGGGATAAGCAGCGTCAGCACGTTTTGACCGCCCACCCTTGCATATTGCTGGTGCCGTGCCAGCTGTTGCACCAGATAAACCCCCAGCCCTCCCGGATGGCGTGCCTGTAGATCGGAGCTGATATCAGCTTCTGGGGCATCTGCCAGCGGATTAAACGCGCGGCCACAATCACGCACCTCCAGCTGTAAATCAGCGCTGTCTGTTGGCCGCTCGAGGACAACGGTTACAATCGCCTCCGGCGGCGGTCTGCCATGGTGGACAACGTTAACGAAAAGTTCTTCAACGATCAGCTCAACCCGGTGGATCAACGACGCGGGTAAACTGAGCATTCGCGCGCGGGACTGCACACAGGTGATTAAGGTTTCGAGTTGGTCAAGGGAAGATTCCACCTCGCAAGAGGCTGGCTTCAAGGACATTCTCGTGCGCCTAGCCCAGCGCTGCCAGAGCCGCTGAGACATCAGCATGGATGGGTACAATATTCTGAAAGCCCGTGATCTCAAAAATGCCGTAAACATCTGCACTCAGGCCGCAAAGCGCCAGACGGCAGTCGTCATGCTGGGCAGTCTGCGCCAATACCAATACGCTGCGCAGCCCGGCACTGCTGACATAGTTGACCTCCGCAAGGTCTGCTACCAACCACGCACTTGAGGTGACTTTCGGCGACAGTGAAGCTTCAAATTGGGCGGCCGTTTGAGTGTCAATGCGCCCCGTAACATGCGCGACAACACCATTGCCATCGCCTTCTTCAAAAGTAATTTCCATTGTTTGGTCCTTTAATTTGGTTCAGCCCATCCCCATGTGTGTGCCCTGGGTATACGACTGATAGAGCTCACCCACGACGTTGCACACAGAAATTGAAATCACCTCCATTCGGGTGATGGCGCGAATGCGCTCATCGCAGTTGAGCAGCTCCCGGGTGGTCAGTAGTGAGG
>JBCCUW010000424.1:0-4131 GCA_039196385.1 Pseudomonadota bacterium | reverse complement strand
GGGTTTCATTGCGTCAAGCATCAGATGACGATTGAATAGCGTTTGCTGAATAAGGTAGCTCACATGAATGAAGCGCTCGCCGCTCGACTGGAAGGGTCCGTGCGGCTTCCGGTCAGGCCTCAAGCCAAAAAGACCTACGAAAAGATTCTTACTGCGGCCCAGGAAATATTGGCGGAATCCGGAATTGAGGCGCTGAATTCAAATGCAGTAGTTGAACGTGCCGGGCTAACCGCGCCCGTGTTTTATCACTACTTCAAGAACAAGCACGCATTACTGCTGGTCCTCGCCAGTCGCCTGCTTGATGCCCAGGATGAAATTTATGCGCGATTGATCAGCGATGCACAGGCTGATCCTGAAGGTGTTCGGCAAACCAGCATGGCGATATTGTCAGAAACCTACGAGTTAACAGCTAACACCGTTGGCGCTGGTGCTTTGCTCACCGCATTGCGGGCGATTCCAGAGATTTCGCAGTTTCGCGTTGAAGGGAACGAGCGCGCTGCCTGGACTACGGCTGAGCAACTCAAAGCGGCCAGGCCGGAGTTGTCGGACCAGGAGGCTTACCAGCGCACGCTGCTTGGTGTAGAAATTGGTTACAGTGCGATTGAGCTGCTGCTACAACGCCCGGGGTTTGCTAGCCCCGACGTATTAGAGCTGACTGCCAATGCGATTGTCGCGGTGTACTTCGACTAACACTTTATCGGACGATTTGGTTTGCCCTGCCCGGAGCCGTTTGCGCACCGCATCCGACGCCACGTCACCGGCGAAAACCAGGCCGCCGCCAACCAGCACCCACAACAGCATTTCATCGTAGAACAGGCGTACCCGCGCTTCGGAAATCAGAAAGCCCAAGGAGCCAAAGCTCAGCATGCCCAGCACGGTGGCTTCGCGAATGCAGGTTTCCCAGCGATACAACAGAAGCAATACAAAACGGTTGAACGCGGTGGGTAATAGTGCCAGCCAGTAGGTAGCAAGCGTGCTGCCGCCCTGGCTGAGCCATGCCTGATCAGCGCCGGCTTCAAGATTGTCAATCACTTCAGCACCCAGGCGTACCAGCACCCCTGCGTTATGCAGTGCTAGCGCAACAATCAGTGCCCAGACGGTTGGCCCAAATATCTGCAAACTGATGAAGGCCAGAATAAACTCCGGTATCGCGCGACATACCGTCGCGACTGCCCGCAATAACGTTGCTGCTGCGTTGCGCAGCGCACCACTGCAGTGCTGTCCAATGGGGATGTCGCGCGGGGTGTTGCGTTGCAGCGTACGTGCGGCACCGGTCACACAAACAAGTGATAGTGCGCCGGCTAACAAGGCAGCCAGGGTACCCAGGTGGAATGTCCCCCACAAAGCGCGCATACCGTCCCAGGCCAGTAAGTCATTTAGCCACGGCACTAGTTCACCCCAACTCTGCGTTTCGCGCACGGGGTAGGGGATCAGCTCCTGAGTAAAGCGTACAAAGTTGTCGTATCGTTGTGCCGCGCTCAGCTGCGTACCCCAGCGCTCTGGCGCAAACCAACAATAGAGCGTAAGAGCCGACAACATCAGGGCGCTGGTTCGCAGCAGGGGTGAGGTGGCTCGTTTTGTCCACAAGACATCAATGTCATCGGTGGGTTTTGTCTGCTGGCTGGGCGTAGGACCTACCGATAAGGTTCTGCGCAATTGGGCACCCCACCATTCAAAAGCGATGGAGATGCCGATAATTGCGTATAGATAGGTCCAGACTTCGCCGAAGTGACCGTCTTCAAAAGCGGTAGATATCTCATAACCTAAAGTAGGAATGCCGACAAAACCCAGCACGGCGGACGAGCGAAAGGCACATTCCAGTCTATAGACTGCATAGCTGGCCAGATCCGGTAAGGCGCGGCTGACAATGCCCAGAGTGAACGCCGCCATACCACTGCCACCGTTGGCTCGCAATAAACTGCTGGCGCTGTCACTGGTTTCATCCAACATTTCCGCAAACACCTTGGCCAGCGTGCCGCCGTAGGGCAGGGCTAGTGCCCAGATGGCGGCCCAGGGTGATGCCCCCATGGCGGTGAGTAGCAATAGCGCCCACAACAGCTCGTGTACCGAGCGCATGGCGGTCAGGCACAATCGCAGGGTGGCGCGAAATCGTCGCAGCAGTGTGCCGGATTTTTGCCACCAGGCCCGGCTGGCTAGTACACCGCCAATCACTCCAATGACCAGGGCAACGGTCATGGCCATCACCGCATAGCGCAATGTAATCCATACAGCGCTGGCGACCTTGTCCGCGAAAGAAGTACCGAGTTTGCGGGTAGCCACGGATTCAAAGTCCGTCGCTGGGTGTATAGCCGCAGCAAAGAACTCTGCAGCGATAGTTCTGCCGCCCTGTGAAGGCAACAAATCAGACCACTGGATTTGCAGGCTGCTGAAACTGACAAAGGCAAGCGCTAAAGCCGCGAGCAGGAAACTACGGCGACTCACGATAGGCGATAGAGCTGTTGTAGTTCGGCATCGGTCACTTCGCCATCGTGCACGATGCGTCCCTCGCGCAGTCCCACCAGACGGCCGAAGAAATGTCTCGCCAGAGGGGCGTCGTGCAGACTCATCACCAGCGTGATATTGGCCTCCCTGGCCAGTTGCGTCAGCAGCTTCAGCAGATCCTCTGCGCGGGCAGGGTCCACCGCACTGATCGGCTCATCCGCAAGAATCACTTTGGGTTGTTGATACAAAGCGCGAGCAATCGCCACACGTTGTTGTTGACCGCCGGATAACTGGTCTACCCTGGTGAACAGTTTGTCGGGAATACCGACCTGCTGCAGCAATGCGTGAATTTCAGCTTTTTCTGTCCGGCTCATCCACACCAGGCTACGCAGCAATCCCCAGAAACCTTTAATCGCAATCTGGCCACTGCTGACGTTGTGATTAACCCGCAGACTGGGTACCAGGCCCAGGTCCTGAGGTATCCAGGCCATATGACCACGATTGCTGCGCAACCGTTTCACAGACATCGTCTGCAGTGACTCACCATCGTAGGCCACGCTGCCGCTGCTGGGTATTAAGCGACCGTTGAGTAAACCCAGCAGGCTGGATTTACCCGCGCCGCTTGCGCCGAGCAGGCAGACATGCTCACCAGTCTGAATGGTCAGGTTGATGTTTTGCAGAGCGGGTGCTGAGTTGGCCTGGTCGCGACCGTTGCTGTAATGCAGGGTCGCCTCGTTCAGTTCGAACACGTTGCTACCGCATCAAACCCACGTCTTTCGCAACCGCCAGGATGCCATCGAAGTCAGCGTTCTTGGCAGGGATAAGATCTTCGCGGTTAAACGCGTACAGTACCTGCGGATCTTCGCAGGCAACCAGCGTCGCTTGCAAGCGGTCGATAAAATCCTCACCGAACAGTTCGTCCAGTGCCGGGTGTGCGGTGAGATTGTAGTCTGCGTAAGGGGGCGTCACCCAGATAATCGGCGCCTTGGTGGGATCAAGTTTGCCATCGGCGACCAGGGAGTCGTAAGTTTTGAAATTCATGGCGCCAACCTGTACCGCGCCGCTCTCTACAGCCTTTGCTGTTGCCACATGGCCGCCTTGATCTTGAAACTGCACCGGCTTGGAGAAAAACGCTTCAGGCATCTTGCCGGTAGCTTCACGAATAAAATAGGTTGGCATCAGGCGGCCTGAGGTAGAGCTGGGACTGCCAAAGCTGAAAGTCAGATCTTGAATGGCTTCCCCTGGAAAAGTGTCGCTTAAGCTTAAACCCGTAGATTCGTGGGCGATAAAGTAGCTTTTGTAATTCGGATCCGCTGCTCCCTGGGCAATCGCTCGAGCGCCCGGTACTGCGGTGCGGGCTTGCACGCCTGTCAGGCCGCCAAACCAGACCAGGTGAACTTCGCCGTTTTTGAAACGTTGCACAGCCGCAGCGTAGTCTTTTGAGATGCTGAACTCAGTTTGTATGTCCAAGCTCTCCTGAAGATAAGACTCTAACGCTGCAAATTTGATTTGTTGGTCAGATACGTTTTCATCAGGAATGGCGGTGATGACCAACGTGGGTGTCGGCTGCTCGTCGATACTTGTTGTCTGGTTGCTAGTTTGACTGTCCTGGTCAGGTTGACAACCCAGCAGTACGAGCAGCGTAGCCAAGAGCAGTAACTTCGATCTGTACAATGATTCAGCCTCTAG
>JBCCUW010000423.1:0-4161 GCA_039196385.1 Pseudomonadota bacterium | reverse complement strand
GCGCGGAAAAGTATAAAATGATGTGGTGTAAAAACTTGCCCTTAGCTTGGGCGCCAAACGCGCCCTGGCTGGCCGCTTACTACTGCAACAAGGCAGCTGTGACTAAAAACGACTGTACGTCATACGACAGGGCGAGTTTGAGATCAGCCGTGAAGTCGACGGCAGCCACTATCCGCTGGCTAATGAAGCAGAAGGCGGCATTCTCGGTGAATACGCAGCGCTGCAGCGCGACGAGCAGAACGCCACCGTCACCGCCAGGAGCGACGGGGTGGTGCTGGTAATACCGGAAGACACGCTGCGCACCGTCCTTGACCTGAATCCGGAAATGAAGGCGGTGCTGGAAACCCGCATTGCTGATGCTGACCGCGACATTGAGCGCCAGCAGCAGGTGGCGGAGATGCGCAATCGCAGCATGTTCTCGCTGGATCTGACAAGCAAACCGAAAGCCGGGGAAAAAGTCATTTCGCGCTTTGCGCTGGTCGAACAGGCTGAAGAAGCGGACTGCGGGGCCGCCTGTCTTGCCATGATCTGCAAACACTACGATATCCAGATGACCCTGGGTAAATTGCGCGACATGGCTAACGTTACGACTGAGGGTTCCACCTTGGACAGTCTCGCCAAAGTCGGCGAAACACTGGGCTTCAGCACCCGCGGGGTGAAATGTACCTTCGAATCGCTGCAGGGCTTCGAAATGCCCTTCATCGCGCACTGGGAAGGTTACCACTACATTGTGGTTTACGGCGTCTCCAAGCGTCACGTCTGGGTTGCTGATCCGGCGCGCGGCTTTGCCAAGATGACCGTGGCGGATTTTGAAAAAGGTTGGACAGGTACCTGTCTGTTGTTCAACCCCACCGCCGATCTGGTCACCGCTGAACCCATCCAGTCGCCCTGGGTACGCTTCGCCACTTACCTGAAGCCCTACACCAATCTCATCGGCTACATCCTGCTGGCGACTTTTATTATCGAGATCCTGGGGGTGGTGCCACCGATCATCGTGCAGAACATCCTTGACCGGGTGGTTGTACACGCCAATGTTGAACTGCTCAACGTATTAATCATCGGTCTTGTTATCGCGCACTTCTTTTCCCGCCTGACCACACTCATGCGCGGCTTTTTGACAAACTTCCTCACGCGTAATCTCGACCTGTCGATGCTGTCGCACTTTTTCCAACACACCATGGCGTTACCGTTAAGCTTCTTCAACAACCGGCGCACAGGCGACATCTTCGCGCGGTTCCAGGAAAACATGACCGTGCGCAGTTTTCTCACCGAATCCACGGTATCAACCATTCTGAATCTGTTGATGACCGTGATCTACTTTACGGTGATGTTTCTATACAACGTCAAGCTCACGTTGCTGATGATTGTCATGGTCATTCCCATCATGATCCTGACCCTGGCCGCCACACCGCGCATTAAGGCGTACGCCCGTCAGACCTTTGAAACCTCCACAGATGCAGAGGCGGTGCTGATGGAAACCATCAGCGGCGCTGAGACCGTCAAAGCCATGGGTATTGAGCGACCCATGCGTATGCGCTGGGAGAGTCGTTATGTCAAAGCTCTTAACGTGCAATATGCGTCTGAAAGATTCGAACTGATCCTGGGATTTGTGAGCCAACTGTTGAATGTCGCCGCCACTGTGGCTGTGCTGTGGGTGGGCGCTAACATGGTCCTGACGAACGAACTGACCATTGGTCAATTGATCGCCTTCAATATGTTGATGGGCAGTGCCCTGGCGCCCCTGATGGGTATCATTTCATTGTGGGACGAATTGCAGGAAACCGGCGTGGCCATGGAACGCCTGGGAGACGTACTTGACGTCGAGCGGGAGCAACGGCCAGAGGAAGCAGATTCGCGCATTGTCCTGCCGAACGTGCGCGGCCAGATCCAATTCCGCGACGTGTTCTTCCGCTACGACAGCAGTGATTCACCGTACATACTCGAAAGCATCAACGTCGACATCGAGCCGGGGCAGTTTGTCGCCATTGTCGGCCAGAGCGGTTCCGGCAAAACCACCCTGGCAAAATTGATTGCCGGTTTCTATCCGCCCAATGAGGGGCGCATCACGGTAGATGGCTACGACATGGCCCACATCGACAAAGAACACTACCGCGCCCAACTCGGCTATGTGATGCAGAACAATCTGCTGTTTTCCGGCACCATCGCAGAAAATATTGCGGCCGGAGAGGACAACCCGGACCGCCGCCGAGTCATGGAAGTGGCCAAGCTGGCGGACGCGCATAACTTCATCTCACAAACACCATTGGGTTACGACCAGGTGGTTGGTGAGCGGGGTATGGGATTGTCCGGCGGGCAAATGCAGCGGTTATGTATTGCACGCGCACTGTATCGCGATCCGAGCATCCTGATCCTTGATGAAGCTACCTCAGCGCTGGACAGCCAATCCGAAAGCGCAATTTTGACCAACATGCAGAGTGTGCTGGAAGGCCGCACATCAATTGTCATTGCCCACCGCTTGAGCACCATCATGAATGCAGACAAAATTCTGGTACTTTACGAAGGCAACGTGGTTGAACAGGGCCAACATCAGGAACTCCTGGACAGGGGTGGTATGTATCATCAACTTGTTTCCAAGCAACTTAGTTAAGAGACCAGGCAAAGATGGAAGAACGCAGAGAAGAATTGAAAGAATGTTTCGCCGAAGTAGACACAAATTCGGATGGCGCCATCCAGTTTGAAGAGTTCGAGACACTGCTGCATAACCTGGGTTCAGAGCTCAGCAGCTCTGAGTGCCGTATCGGCTTCAAAGAGGTGGATGCAGACAACAACGGTGAAATCAGCTTTGACGAGTTCGTCACCTGGTGGCTGGAGCACTAACTCCGTCGGCGTGTTTCAAAACCAAAAATCAGCTCCGCTCGGCCCAGCTTAATGCGATCACCCTGGGTCAACGGAGCGCGACGCACCATAGTGCCGTTGACTAAAACCCCGTTGCTTGAATCAAGATCTTCGATATACCAGTGCCCGGTCTGCACTTTCAGCATGGCATGGCTCTTAGAGATGCTGGAATCCGCCAGCACAATGTCACTGTCCGCATGCCGTCCCAGAGTGTACTCACTATCGACCAGCGCATAACGCTGGTCGCGGCTCATATCCGAAATGTCCACCAGATAGGCGACCTGAAACGACTCGCCAACTATTTCCGTGTGTGGTGAATCATCGAACATCGAGGTGTCGCCATCCTGCTCAGCCTTAATCTGGGTCCGCTCCAGATGGCTGGCGTCGTCCGCCTGAGTATGCTCCCCACCGCGAAGCACCACGCGAAACGGGTCCAGAAAAATCTCGTCCGCCGCATAAGCGATGCCCTCGCTGACCGGACGCCCATTCAGTACCGTACCATTGGCTGAATTGAGATCCTGAATCTCAACATGATTGGAGGCTACCCGCACCTGCAGATGACGGCGCGAGATCAGTTCATGGTCGAGCACAATGTCGCAATCTGCGTCGCGGCCCAGCACCGTGGGACCGTGCAGATCGTGGCGTTGATGGGTGCCATCAGGTAGCCTGATGTCCAAATGCCAGCGGCTGCGCCGCGATACACTGGGGTCGTTCAATTCCAGTTCTACATCACCCAGCCGCACAACGTCCCAGGCTTGCAATTGATGCTGGCCACTGATCTTTTCGCCGTTCACATAGGTACCGGCAGCGCTGAGCAGGTCCACAATCATGACCGTATCCGCAGCGCGCACCACTTCCGCATGAAAGTCAGAAACCCCAGCTGCTTCCAGCACCAAGTCGTTGGCTGGGTCACGTCCAAGCGTATAAGTTTTTGCGCTCAGTACAATGTAGATGTTCGCTCGATCTTTGACTTGCAGCTTCATAACTGGGGCAGGCGCCGATTCTCAACGCTTTAGCGTAGCAGGCCGCTGCAGAAGTCTCAAAAGCGCTAAAGCCCGCGCAGCGAGCGGGCTGTAGACTTCATGACACGCCTTGGCCCAAGATATCAGAACAGGGCAGGCAGCCGGATGACGAGCGGGTGGGAAACATGCAGGCAGAAGACCTAGCGGACATTGTCCGCCAGCACGAGCTTTGGCTATCTTCAGCAGAAGCGGAAGGCAAACGCGCGGATCTGACCGGCGCACATCTGCAACAGGCCGACCTACGCGGCGCCAATTTACGTGGCGCGTTCCTGCAAGGTGTCGT
>JBCCUW010000422.1:0-4168 GCA_039196385.1 Pseudomonadota bacterium | reverse complement strand
GGTCGCCAGCCCGTCCACGCGCGTGCGCGCACATGTCGCTCACCTTCTGCCGCCCGGCGCGCACTCATCAGCAGCAAAGTCAGGGCCAGTTCTGCCGTGGCATCGGTCAGCACGCCAGGGGTATTGGTCACTGCAATACCCTGCGCCGTCGCTGCAGCCAGATCAATGTGGTTGACCCCTACCCCGAAGTTCGCAATCAGCTGGCAGCGTGGCTTGGGCTGGGCGGCAAATACCGCTGCGGACAGTTGGTCTGTCACCGTCGCGCCAATAATGTCGTAATCCGCCAATGCCGCAATTAGCTGCGCCTCGCTCAGCGGCTTATCCGACGTATTCAGGGTCACCAGCGCCACTTCAGGACCCACTAGATGTTGCAATGCCTGTTCTACCGCTGCAGGCCAGCGCCGGGTCAGGAGTATTTTTTTCTTTTTTTGACTCATGTTCTAATTTCTTCCAATCACGATATAATTGCGCGCCGGGCCAGACGCATACCGCACGCACCCCTCAAGCAGATATAAGGCAGAATTTATGAACTTCGAGCTGACGGAAGAACAAACCGCTATACAGGATATGGCCAACAAGTTCACCGCCGATGAGATCACGCCTTTTGCTGCCGAATGGGATGAAAAACTCATATTCCCGAAAGAAACCCTGCAGAAAGCTGCAGAGTTGGGTTTCGGCTCAATCTACGTCAGTGAAGACCATGGTGGCATTGGATTGACCCGAGTGGAAGCCGCACTCATCATGGAATCACTCGCCTACGGATGTCCCAGCACCTCTGCTTTTATATCTATCCACAATATGGCCACCTGGATGATAGACAGTTTCGGGCACCAGGATCTGCGCGAACGATACGTTCCCACACTGAGCACCATGGAGAAAATTTCCAGCTACTGTCTGACAGAACCCAGTGCCGGGTCCGATGCCGCTTCACTCAAAACCAAGGCGGAGCGGGACGGCGACTACTACGTGTTGAATGGCAGCAAAGCGTTCATCTCGGGCGGCGGTGTGAACGAAGTTTATGTGGTCATGGCGCGCACCGACCAGGGATCCAAATCCGGCGGTATTTCCTGTTTTGTGGTAGACAAGGATACGGAAGGTTTGTCCTTCGGCGCCCAGGAACGCAAACTGGGTTGGCACTCACAACCCACGGCTGCCGTTCTATTTGACAATTGCCGCGTACCTGCCGAAAACATGGTTGGCATGCCGGGAGACGGCTTCAAAATCGCGATGAAAGGCCTGGACGGGGGGCGTATCAATATTGGCGCCTGCTCGCTGGGTGGCGCCCAGCGTTGTCTGGATGACGCCATAAATTACGTCAAAGAACGGCGCCAATTTGGTCAGCGCATTGCTGACTTTCAAAATACCCAGTTTATGCTGGCCACCATGAAAACCAAACTGGAGGCGGCCCGAGCCCTACTCTATATGGCGGCGGATAAAGTCTCCCGCGAAACGATCGACAAAACTCAATGGGCTGCCATGGCTAAACTGCTGGCGACTGAAACCGGGTCAGAGGTTGTCAATGATGCGCTGCAGCTTCATGGCGGTTACGGCTTCCTGAAAGACTTTCCGGCCGAAAGATTCTTGCGTGACCTGCGCGTCCACGAAATCCTGGAGGGCACCAGCCAGATCATGAAGTTTGTGATCGGCCGGGATCTGGTTGCCGAATAGTGTGACCCACCACCAGCGCGGGCAAACTCCGGAGGCACCACTGACGCCATCTGTGCTTTGGATTTGCCTGGCCTTCCTCAGTGCCTGGATCAGCCCCTGGAGTTGGGGGGCAGACTGGCAAACGACAGTGGATAAAGCCGCTGCCGCCGTGGTTACCATTCGCGTTGATCACACACGCGCTTTTGACGAAAACTGGAACCAGAGCACGCAAGCGACCGGCTTTATCGTCGACAAAGAGCGAGGCATCATACTGACCAATCGACACGTCGTCGGTCCGGGTCCAGCGACAGCCACAGCGATCCTGCTGAATCAGGAAGAAATTGAGCTGGAACCCCTGTATCGCGATCCGGTGCACGATTTCGGCTTTTTTCGCTTCGATCCGCAGGACGTACAATATCTGCCACTGTCAGCGCTAACCCTCAAACCCGGCGCTGCGCAAGTGGGTACTGAGATCCGCGTTCTGGGCAATGATGCCGGTGAACAACTGGCCATCCTGGACGGCACCATCGCGCGGCTTGATCGTGAAGCACCCGACTATGGTCACGGCAAGTACAACGATTTTAATACGTTCTACTATCAGGCTGCCTCGGGCTCATCAGGTGGCTCCTCTGGCTCTCCGGTGATCAATATTCAAGGTGAAGTGGTGGCGCTGAACGCCGGCTCACGCAATCGCGCAGCCACCAGTTATTTTCTACCCCTGTATCAGGTTGTTAGGGCGTTGCAGAAGCTGCGGCAGCAAGAGCCGGTCTTGCGCGGTTCGCTATTGACCACGTTTACCGCACAACCTTACGCACAGCTACAAAAACTGGGCTTGGACAGTCGCCGCGCGCAGCAGTATCGCAAGCGATTTCCCAAGAGTGCAGGCATGCTGGTCACCAGCCATGTACTGCCGGGCAATCCAGTCGCGTTGCGCGAAGGTGACATCCTGTTGTCGCTGAATCGCCAGCCTGTGGCAGACTTCCAGTCACTGGCGGCCATCCTGGACCGCCACGTTGGCGAGGTTATTGAAGTCTGCGCTCTGCGCGCCGGCACCGAACACTGCCGACAAACCACGGTGATTGATCTGCAATCGGTCACCCCGACCACGTACATTGAGTTTGATGGCGCCGTACTGCATCAACTGTCATATCAACGCGCGCGCCACTTCAATCGAGCTGTCAGGGGTATATTTCTGGCTGATCCGGGTTTCAGCTTCAGTCAGGCTGGCATCCCCAAGAACAGTTTAATGCTCGAATTGGACGGACAGCCGATCGATACATTGGACCAACTGCAGGCCATTCTCGAAGACAGCTATTCCGGCCAGCAGGTCCTCATTCGTTATGTGACGTTACGCAACAACCAGGCGGTGCAATCGGCCACTGTGCGCCTGGACAATGCCTGGTTCCCGGCCAACTTCTGCTCCACCGGAACACGCGGCCTCTGGTCCTGCCGCAGCTTCGGACTGCAGGCGGCCCGGGACGCCACGGACAGGTCCCGGCTCAACCAGCGACTTGCCGCCGACCCGGGCGAGCGCAACCCTTTCGAACAGTCCCTGGTCCACGTGGCCTTCCACATGCCGTTCCCGATATCCGGGCACAACGCCGGGCGTCGAACTGACACCGGTATCATTGTAGACACGCAGCGTGGTTGGGTACTGGTCAGCCAATCCGCTGTACCGGCCTCAACCGGCAACGTGTTCCTGACCTTTGCCGGTCAGCTGGAAGTCCCCGGACAGGTGGTCGCACTGCATCCACAGCACAACCTCGCTCTGGTCGCTTATGCGCCAAAAGCGCTGGCTGGACTGCCAGTTAAAGCGGCGAAAATGGTGGCTGACAGGTTAAGCCCGGGAGACACACAAGACATCATCGGTCTGGACGAAGAGTTCGAGATACGCAGACAAAAAGCGGTACTGGCCGAACTGGAGGCTGTGCAGTTCCCGCCATCCAATCCGCCGCGCTTCCAGAACAGCAACACCGAGTTGCTGCAGTTCATCAACGGCCCTACCGACTATACCGGTGTGATTGTCAATGCAGAACAGGAGGTCACCGCCCTGTGGCAGCGTTTTGTCCATCGCAGTGACGGACGCAACCGCACCTGGCATCGCGGGGTACAGGCAGCAATCGCCATCGACTTTTTGCAACGGGTAAAGGCGCGACAGCCATGGTTCGACCTGGGCACCGGCTGGTTTCCTACCAGTTTATCGCAAGTGCGTAAAATCACCCCTGCGGAACAACCCCTGGTGGATGCCACATACACCAGTCTGTTTGAACTGAAACGCCTGACCGCCGGTACGGCCGCGGCCACAAAGCTGCAGGTTGGGGATATCCTGGTTAACATCGACAATCAGGGGGTCAGCTCGTTACAGCAGATCGAGCGCCGCACCCAGCGACCTCGAGTTAACCTGGAAATTCTGCGCAATGGCGCCCGCCAGGCTCTGGAACTGACCACCACCCCAAGGGATATGCGGGGTCTGCAACACATTCTGCTGTGGGCCGGCGCAGTCATACACACCCCCCCTGCC
>JBCCUW010000421.1:0-4184 GCA_039196385.1 Pseudomonadota bacterium | reverse complement strand
GTCAGCACCAGCAGTATGAGTCGCGGGAGCGCAGCCGGTGCGTGAAGTAGAAAGGCTGGCGCGGGTTGAGTCATTGATTCTGATCGGAATTATTTGCAGGCTAGAGAATTGCTTAATGAAGCAAAAAAGGCAAACCTCTACACTGGCGCTTGGCGCTTTTTCTACGTTCTGGGGAGATTGAATATGGCACACGTACGGGAAATTGCACGAAACGAACTGGATGAGCTGCAGGCTGTTCTGAACGGTGCTGAAGCTACCATGGGTTTTGTGCCGAACAGCATGTTGACCATGGCACACATGCCGCAACTGACCATGGCGTTTTCCATGTTGGCAGGGGTGGTGTTCGGCGCTGATCTGAAAGCGTTGTTTGCGCACTACGCTGACCACGTTCCTGACACGCATCGCCATGGTGATGACAGCGCCGCGCTCAATCCAGATCTGATCCAGCTTATCGCCTACAGTGTCAGCCTCAGTGCTGGTTGTCGATACTGTCAGGCCCATACTTCGCACAATGCAAACCGCCTGGGTATTGCTGAAGAGAAACTGCAGCAGGTGCTGCAGTACGAGACGTCCAGCGCTTTCACGGCTGCTGAAAAAGCGGTTATTGCGGTGGCTCTTGCCGCAGGTCAGGTACCCAACGAGTGTGATGCGGCCCAGTTTGAGGCGTTGCAGGCCCACTTCAGCGAGCGCCAGATTGTGCAGATTGTCGGTGTCATTGCTTTGTTCGGTTTTCTCAATCGCTGGAACGACACAATGGCCACGCAGTTGGAAGAGACACCAACAAAATTTGCCCAGCGTGTGCTGGCCGAAGGTGGGTGGCAGCTCGATAAGCACGCAGGCTAGGGTATGTGCGGACGCTTTAATATCACCAGCGACCCGTTATCACGCTTGTTGGCGGAAATGGTGGGTATGCCCTACGACGGCCAGGATAATTTTAATCTGGCGCCTACGGAAATGGTGCCAGTGTTGCGGGTCGGCGCGGATGGCACGGCGGAATTGGTGCCGATGCGCTGGTGGCTCACGCCATTCTGGGCGCGTGAGTTAACCACCAAGTACAGTATGTTTAATGCCAAATCCGAAACGGCGCACAAGAGTCCCGCGTTTAAGGAGCCTTATCGTAAACGCCGTTGTGTGGTGCCGGTCACCGGGTATTACGAATGGTGTCGCGAGCAGCAGCGTAAGGTACCCTACTTCATTACCCCGGAGCACACCGATGGTCTGCTTCTCGCCGGGCTCTGGGACAGTTGGAAAAACAAACAATCGGACGAGGAATTGTTGAGCTTTACGGTGTTAACCACGGCGGCCAACAATCGCCTGGGATTTGTGCATCACCGCCAGCCTGTGATGCTTTCCGTTGAAGAAGCCCGGGCCTGGCTTGATCATAGTGTCTCAACGGATGACCTTGCACATCTGTTTGATGCCCACTTACCCATGGATCTGGAAGCCGTGCCGGTATCCACCCATGTGAACAACGCGCGCCACAAAGATGATCGTTGTATGCAGCCGATTGCACCGGCAAAACCCATTGCGGCAGATCAGCAGGAGACACGTCTGTGATTTTGAAAAAGGGCCATTGGTTCGGCAAAGGCAAACTGCTGGTGGAAGGCGCCAGTCTGGGTGAAGAGGTCGAAGTGGACATGCAGGTCAGCGAAGACGATAGCGGCTTCACGCTGGACGGGCGACTGTCTGGTGATTTTACCGGTGATGTGTCTATCCGGGTGGCCCCGGATGAGGTAGGTACTTACATTGTCGATGCGCATGTTGCGGCGGTGGCACTTGATGGTGTGGGTAAGCTGGAAAGTGAGCCCAACCTGTTGTTGTTGTGGAATGAAGGACAAACCCAGAGCGTCAGCGTTGCTTTGTTCATGACGGCCAACGGTATCGGTTGCCGGGGTTTCTGGCAGGAGGCGGGCAAAACCCGCACTTGGGAAATACTGTTCCGTCTTAAACAACAGGTTGTGGGCGGCAGCAACGTCGTTTCATTGCGCCGCCGCTGAATGTTACCGTTGGAAAATGCTGACCCCACGGCTGATGGTTTCCTCGACCTGCAGTTGCAGCAGTTCACTGGCGTCCATCTGCAGAGGATTGGCTGACAGAATCACCAGATCCGCCTGTTTACCCGGTGTAATTGAACCTTTCTCAGCTTCTTCGAAATACTGATAAGCCGCGTCAATGGTCATCGCGCGCAGGGCCTGGTAGGTGGATATGCGCTGCGCTTCCCCCAGGGTCGCGCCGCTGCGGGTTTGGCGATTGGTGGTTGCCCAGAGCAGGCGGATCATGTCCGGTGGCACAATGGGTGCATCGTTGTGGACCGTAAATGGCATGTCACGTTCAAGCGCCGAGCGGGTGGCGCTGATACGAGCCGCGCGTTGCTCGCCCAATACAGAATCGCGATGCCAGTCGCCCCAATAAAAAGTATGCGCGGAGAAGAACGACGGTATCACCTGCAACTGCTGCATGGTGTCCAGTTGTGTTTCACGCAAAACCTGGGCGTGTATCATCACTGTGCGATGATCCCCCAAAGGCACGTCAACCTGCTGCAGGGCATCAATCAACATCTGGGCAGCGGCATCTCCATTGCAATGCACCAACATCGGTACTCCGGCCTCTACAAAACGCTGTACGTAAGCGTTGGCCTGTGCCTGGGGCACGGTTGGATAACCCCGGTAATCCGCGTCCAGGCCTTCAGGCACAACGTGATAGGGTGCGCTTAAGTAGGCCGTTTTACCCTGAGGGGATCCGTCCAGAATCAGCTTGATACCGCCCAGTTTCAAGCGCTGCTGGTACTCGCCCACGGGCACGTCATCTGGTATTGCAAAGTCATCTGCCATGCCCACGGGGTAAACCACAAGGTCGATGTTCAAACTAGCTCGCTGCAGCCGTTCGTAGATGCCCCAACTTGCCGCGCCATCCTGGGCGGTGGTAATACCATGACTTGCGTAAGTTGTCAGGGCATCATCGATTTCCTGTTGAGTCAACTCAGCATTGCCTATGTAGTACTGGCGCAGATTCGCCATGGCTGTTTCTTCAACCACGCCATCCGGTTCCTGCGAACCGCTGCGACGCCGTATGACACCACCGGGAGGATCAGGCGTAACAGCCGTGATCCCGGCCAGAGCCAGAGCCGGTGAGTTGGCCGCGGCCAGATGTCCCGATACGTGGATCAGCACAATGGGGACGGTCGCGCTGACCGCGTCCAGATCGTCCCGGTTCGGATGTCGGCGCTCTGCCAGCAACGAATCGTCGTAGCCGATGCCGACCACCCAGCGAACCGCATCTGTTGAGGTTGCCACTGCCGTCGCAGGCGTCTGCGCTGCCATGTAATCGCGCAGATGTTGTTGCAGCTCGGCAATGTTGGTGATGGTGCCCACGGGTGGTGACGCCACGTTAGCCATGTTCACCGTGCTCGCCAGAAAGGCAAAGTGACCATGTGCGTCGATAAGACCGGGGAGCAGCGCGCGCTCACCAAGTTCAACCGTGCGTGTTGCCTGTCCGGTCCAGTCAGCCTGCGGACGTACCCACAGAATACTGTCGTCCTTCACCGCCACGGCGTCCGCTCCAGCAAACGCTTCATCCATGGTGAGCACGTGCGGACCGACATAAAGCACATCAGCGAGTTGGGATGCCGCGACGGGTGAATGTGCAACGGGTGAATGGGTGCAGCTGGCCGCCAGCAGGCAGAATACCGCCGCAACCGGCAAGGTAATCAAACGTATCAACAATGGTTTCCCCTCAAACTCGCCTTTATCGGTCATAAATCGGCTTCAGATCGAGCCTGTTATCGTGGTTATTGGACCAGATAGGGGCAGATAAGCAAGGATTTACGCCGCTCAGATCCTCAATTTTTTCTCCAGATCTTTCCTTTTTTCGCGCAATTTTGTTGCAGCTAGTTTGGCCATACTGATCACTAATTAACGAGATGTGAACTGCCGCACAGGACAGGTGGCCAAAATGCCAACAGCGAGTAAGCCGTTATGGAGACAGTACTCAACAGAATATTGAACAAGTCGCGATGTGTACCGGGTGTACGATGGTGGGTTGCCTGTGCGGTGGTTTGTGGCTTCCTCAGCTCGCCCAGCGCCATGGCAGACAGTCATTTGCAGGTAGCGGCCCTGACGGCCTCACAATCTGCAGAATCCGCTGTGGTCAAGTGGCGCTCCGCTGACACGGCGAACCTGGCAGCG
>JBCCUW010000420.1:0-4210 GCA_039196385.1 Pseudomonadota bacterium | reverse complement strand
TTGCACTGCTGGACGAGCACAAACTGGGCCTGAACGTTACCGTTTTTGTTTCCGTGAAAACCAGCGAGCACACCGACAGCTGGTTGGAGAAGTTTGCCAAAGGCATCAAAACCATTCCGGAGGTGGTGGAGTTTTACCGCATGAGTGGGGAAACCGACTACCTGCTGAAAATTGTGGTGCAGGACATCAACGACTACGACCGGGTCTACAAGAAACTGATTTCCGTCGCTCCCATGCACGATGTCTCATCATCATTTGCGATGGAGAGAATCAAATCGTCCACCGCCCTGCCCCTGGATCATCTGGTGGGTTAACAGATCCGTATTACTACCCGCCCGCTCCATGAGTGTGCTGTGCGGAGGCGAAGCTCGATAACCCCAACTCCCTCTCAATATCCTGACTCATCTGGGATTCCGCATTGTCGTAGGGAATGCCGATGGAATCTGCAATACGCACCATGCGCTGGAAATTGGCCGCCACTCCAGCTGCATCAACCAGAACCGCAGGACCCGCTGCATCCAGCAATGCCTGGCGCGACTCAGGCAGTGCAACTTCATCTCTTCTAGCCACCGCTTCAGCAAAGTGCATGAGCTGAGCCCCAAACTTGATACCCTGATCCGCACGATCAGCGTCTCCGCCAATGCCTTGAATGTCGATGTCTGCCTGATTGGACTGCGCGCTCACACGGAGCATCGATGCGTGTGCATTGGTTCAGTAAAAACACTCGTTGACCGCGGACACCCGGCCTGCGACAAGTTCCATTTGCAGCCGGTTGATGGATCGACTGGCGTCCTGAAAATAGTCTCGCATCTTCTCCAAAGCAAGATATTGCACGGCCGCAATCTCTCGCCACTCACGCAGTGCGTTGGGCACCAACGTCAGCGCGCGTATCACATTGGCTGCAAAACCGGCTGGCCACAGGTCTGCTTCTGCACCCGTTGCGCCACTGGGCGGCACAGTAGGCACAAAACCGATGTCATCACTGAGTTGAGGCGGCACGTAACCACTGGGCTGACCCGGCCCGGGTTCCGGCAAGGCTTCGACTGGCAGACCCAGGGCGCGATGGAATTCGTCGATACTGAGCACGGTGACAACAATGCCCACCAGTTCTACGTAAGCCCCTTTACTGAGTCCATTTGCATCGTTGTCGTCGACAAACGCCTGCGTAATTCGAGTTTGATCTGTCACCACCCGGTGCACCGCGTCCACTACCCGCTCCGGCAAATCGGTTTCTGAATCGTGTGTACCTGGGAAGGTGTAAGGCGACAGCGCATGCTTGCGTTCAGCGCAGAAAGCGCAAGTCAGGGCGGCGCGACTCTCTTGCGCAATAGCGACACGCTCTGCCCCTGTCCACCACGTGCCCGGCGCCGCAAGTAGTTGCCAGTAGGCCTGGTATGCTTCGCTGATATCCTGACGAATCGAAATTCCGGTCTGCGTAAAATCAAAATGTGCCACGTCGCACCTCCCAAACAGTATTCTTTAGCGATGCGCCGCGCCCGGCAATGCGGCCAGCGCGCGACTCACGCCTTGAGATAAACCATCGTCCTTGCGTACCCGGGCAATCAGGTTGGCGCCCTGAAAAGCCGCTGTATACAGACGCGCCATATCTCGCGCGTCCAAGACCGGCGCTAACTCACCTAGCTGCAGCGCGCGCTCAAACGCGGCAGTCAACGCATCTTCGATCACGCGCAACTGCGCCTCAACATACACAGCCAACTCTTCATCGTCAGATCGTTGAGCCTGTGCCATGACCACACCCAGCAGGCAACCACGGTGCTGACCGGCATCCAGTCGGGCAACGGTCTGCATAATGTTGTTCGCGGCTTTCAACGGTGAACGCCGCGTCGCCAGCGAGTCGAAAAGTTTGCGGGTGACCGTTTCGGTGTAGTGGCTGATCACACGCAAAAAGAGCTGACGTTTATTCCCAAAGGTGTCGTAAAGGCTTTTAGCACCCAACCCCATGCGGGCCTGTAATTCGGCCAGACTGGTTGCGGCAAAACCTTTTTCCCAGAACAACAGCATCGCCGCCTGCAAAGCCTCCTGCTCGTCAAACTGTTTGTTGGGACCGCGGGACATGAAGCTATGCTACTAATCGTAGAATGATCATTCAAGGTAGAAGTGCAGTTCCTGAGCCTGGTGGTCGACCTGTATCCATCGCTAAACTCAAAAACAACCATGACCTAAGGGACAGGGGTTCCCTGGCGTGGTGCATCGAGCGCTATCAGCAAATACAGGAGGGACATATGAACCTGGAAGATCTTGCCCGTATGGGGGAATTTCTCGGCGGGCTCGCCATACTCATCTCACTTATCTACCTCATCATCGAGCTACGCCGGCAGGACGACACCGCAAAGGCGAACGCATCAAGTGAATGGACAACCATGTTCCATCGGATCAATTTTGAAATGGCCCGTGATCCGATTCTCGCCCCGCTGATGACTAGAGCATTCGACCCGGCATCCCGACGCTCCGACTACAGCGACGAAGACTGGCTACGTTTCATTTTGTTTGCGCGAAGCCTGTACTGTGCATGGCGTGGCGCGTACATTCTTCAGGCCAAAGGCGGGCTGCCAGAAGATTTGTGGCAAGTACAACTCTCCACAGCGCGGGGGTTGCTGGAGCTAACCATCTGGAAAGAGTGGTGGGATAGCGATGCAAAAGAATCAGTTGGCGCAGACTTTGTGGCGGCGGTAGAGCGTCATTCGAATCGAGACTATGGCGCGCTGTCCGGCAAGTCCAGTGGATAACTTACAATTTGAACCGGTTCTCCGGTGCACCCTGCAAGCCTGTGCCCTCAATCTCCACTAAAGCGCCAGCCAATCTGGACGCAGGTTGGCCGTGGCCGAAATCCACCCGTATCGAAACCACAAACAACCGATCTAACGATGCGCCGCCGAAAGTCACGTCACTGGGTTGTTCGGAGCCTGCATCGATGGTGCGGGACAACCCCTGTTCGGTAAACAGGGCAAGCTTCCCCGCACGCAGAATACAACTCAGTACATTACCCTCGCTGGTCTGGCAGGCGCCGTCGGGAAAGCCTTCCAGCTCACGCGTATGCGCGAATACTTCTCTTGCACCATAGCGATATAAATCACCCGGAGATGCAGATTGTCCCGGGTAAGACCACAAAACCTGCGCGGGAGAGTCGGCAAAAATCAGCTTGTGACTGTCCCCGTTACCGATCGCCACATGCCCGTTTGCATTGGTGATGCCGTTATCCACCTTTATCCATCCACCGTGCGACGCATACGTCCAGGTGGCCCCCTGACCTGGCTCGGCACGCAACGTACCCGTGACAAAACTGCCTGAAGAGTCAACGGTGCCGTCATTCGCACGGCCTCCCAGGCCCTCAGGATACGGGGTGAGCAACTCAGTGCTGACATGCTCGACATCAACCAGATGCAAACCGTCGTCGAGGGCAATCAGGACCCGACCATCTTCGCTGAGCCCGATACCGGTGGGCAGCGACTCCAGTTGCATCTCACAAACGGGTGGCTGCGCACCATCCAGCCAATGGAGTTTTTGTGTTGCACAGTCAACAAAGTACAAACGCTGTTGGCGCTCATCCCAACACAGACTTTCACCCCAGGCGCAGTTAATGTCCCTAACCCGTTTAATCGTTGTGCTCATTGCCCGATCACTTGTAGACCGCTTCGAGCCGGTGTCCGTCGAGGTCAATGACAAACGCGGCGTAGTAGTCTGGACTGTAGTGCGCGCGCAGACCTGGTTTGCCATTGTCCGTTGCCCCATGTTCAGGGGCAGCTTTGTAAAAATCCTCCACCGCTGCACGCGACGGTGCCGCCATGGCCAGATGAAAACCTTCGCTGGCCGCTGAAGCACTGGGATTCCAGACTAACAACAGCCTGTCCTGGCCAATCTCCTGACCGTTACCGACCGCCGTATCCACGGTGACGACACGGCGGAACCCAAGCGCAGCCAGCATGGCGTCATACAGCGCTGCGGAAGCATTGAGGTCGGCAACAGGTAGAGAGATGTGATGGAGCATAGGTACCCAGCGTATCTGGAATAGTGGCAATAAACATTATTTGAACTTGTTCATTTTATGATCTATGCTGCCCGCCCTTCTCATTCAGGCAAGGTATCACGCACATGAAAGCGCTAAAGTGGATCGCAATCGGGTTAGGCATCTATATCGGTATTGTGGTGCTGTTCGAATCTCTCATCGGTTATTTTCAACCCTCCAACGAAG
>JBCCUW010000419.1:0-4224 GCA_039196385.1 Pseudomonadota bacterium | reverse complement strand
GCTGCCGCGATGTTCCGCGAGCTTGGCAGAAACCTGGGGATTTTGTGGGGATCGGGGGAATTCAGGGCGCTGGTCTGGGACCTGAGTCCCAGCAGGTGATCAGTAGCCCATATCTTTGGCCAGCAGAATGGCATTAACCCGAGATTCCACCTGCAGCTTGCGCAGTATCTGCGTCACGTGGTTGCGCACGGTTTTGTCACTGATGGCAAGCTGCGCCGCAATCTGCTGATTGGTTGCCCCCTGCGCCATCTCCCGAAGCACCTCGTCCTCTCGATCACTTAAGTTGTCAAAGCGCTTCGGGTCCGGCGGGGCCAGGGTTTCGGTATCGTCAGTACTATCCGTCAACCAGCGTGTGGCTTGTGCAATAGTTTGGTCCAGGGTTTCTGTGTTTTGCACCCGAACTTTTAATCGCTCACGAACTCGCCGATAAGCAATCACCGTCTGTAACGTTCGACTGGGGATGGGCGCTTGGCGCACTGCAGCCAACCACTCAGCAGCCATCTTCTCGTGACCCTGTGCATCTGCAATCGCGGCAAGCCCAATCAGCAACTCTGGCCAGGGGCTGGCCCCGGTTCGACTGACTTGTTCATGGATTGTCCGGCAAAGTTGCATCGCGGTGCCGACCTGACCGGCTTCCGCCAGCACAACGGCAGTGACCAACTCTGTAGCCCAGTGCCGCATACCAAAATCACGCACCCGCTGAATGTGCAAATCAAGCTCGTCTGAGTTTGACGAATCAACTGTCGCCAACAAAACCGTCGATGCAGCATAGTAGGGATAGGTTGGGTCGGGGTTTTGCTCGCCCCGCTCAACTATCGCCTTTGCCAGGTTGCTTGCTTCCTCAAATCGAGAGGACGCTGCCATGAGTCCGGCTCGATAGCAAAGCGCCAGATCTGCGTACAACGGATTGTTGGCGTTTTGCGCCAACTCAATGGCTTCGTCAAACAGCGCATCACCCTGTTCCAGACTGGCCAGTGATTTGGTCCAGGCTGCCATGGTGATCGCAAGGCTCTTCAGATCATCATCTTCACACTGTTGGGCAATCTCAAGGGACTCAGAACCGTGGTGGTACGCAACACTGGGTTCTTTGGAAGCAATAATGGCCGCAATATGCAAACGCGCAAGGCGCGTTGGATCCTGGACCAGGGCAAGATAGTCGTTAATCTGGTTAAGCGCTATCGACGCACGCGCACCCGGATCAAAATGCATCGCCAACGCGGTGCCTGCGCAGACTTCAGCTGCCAGTTCAGGCTGATCAACAGACCGGAAATAGAGCTGCGCCTGTTGTATGTCGTCGTATCGCGCTTCACACCAACGCGCCGTATCCCGACTGTACAGATTCCGGGCAACATCAATCCGATCCAGAACCCAGTGCGCATGAGCTTGCTCACCTTGATGCCTTTGTGCCTCGGAGCTGTTCTGTGCGCAAAATAAATTAACGGTCTCCAACAAGCGCCAGGATTGTCCATCACCACGGGATATCAAAGAACAATCAGCCAGGTGCGCAAACGACAACGCGAACGCGTCGTTCTGAAACATAGCTTCAGCGTCCATGGCGGAAAAGTCGGACGGAAAGGCCACCAGATAAGCGAGCAACGTCTGATCTGTCTTGCTCAGCGTGTGCCACATACTATCCAGTACAGCACCCAGATTATTACGTTCCGGAGAAGGAGAGTTGGTTGTCCCGACAAAGCTAAGGCGGGCGTCCAGCTTCTGCTGCAGCTCGCTCAAATTGTAGATTCTAAGCTGGGCCGCCGCTAGTTGTATGGCAAGTGGCAGTCCATCCAGAGACTGGCACAGTGCCGTCACCTCTGGAATTTGATCATCTGTCAGCACAAAACCGTGCCGCTGTGCTTCGCGAACAAACAGCTGCTCCGCAAAGCCTAAAGCTCCCGCAGCGTCGCCCGTCGTTAAAGGCAGCAGCACCAGGCGCTGCTCATCGGGAAGCGAAAGCGGCACGCGGCTGGTGGTCAGGAATTTTGGCTGCCGCGTGGATTCCAACAGTTTATTCATGAGGAATGCCACTTCCTCAACAATGTGTTCGCAGTTATCGAGAATTAGTAAGAGTTGCCGATCTGCCAGATGTTCGGCCAGCGCTCCGACCCCTTCATCCAGGTGTATTCCCAGGTTCAGCGTGTGTGCAATGGCTGTAAACACAGCATCGCTGTCGCTCGCTGCAACCAGGTCTATCCACCAGACCCCATCCGCAAAATAGCGCACTGCCTCGTGACCAACCGCTTTGACCAAGCGGGTTTTTCCGACCCCACCGAGCCCAAGCACTGATACCCAACGCTGACTTCTCAGTAGCGTCAGTAGTTCTGTTTTTTCCGCTTCGCGCCCGATCAGCGGTGTCCGCTCCACACCGAGATTGGTCATACCCGCGGGTTCAGTGGGTGGGCTGATAGGCAGCACTTCAGCGATAAACCTAAAGCCCTTGCCGCGTACGGTTTCCACATACTTGCGCTCACGGCCCGTGTCACCCAGGGCCTGCCGCACTGCCTTGATTTGTGTAGATAATGCTGAGTCGGTGACGTATCGGTGCCCCCAGACCTGGTCCAGCAATTGATCTCTGGTTACCAGTTGGTTGGGGTGGGCGAGCAGCAGGTTCAATATTGCAAAGCTCTGCGGTTCTATCGCCACACGGTCGCCAAGGTGAAGCAGCGTGTGCTCACTGGGATTGAACTCGAAATCTGCAAACTGCACAGTCATGTCGAGAAAGTTCTCTTTGGTCTGACTGGTCATATTTTGACGCCCGCTCACGTGACGAAGGACTCAACGTGCTTGCATTATCGCTGTTTGAGTGGAGATTTTCAGTAGGTGGCTGGCCAGCCTATCCTGCAGTGCGCACCTGGTAGACCACGAGTAAACCAACTAGAGCAATCGCAAACGTAAGCGCGAACACCTTGTATGCAATGAAAATGCCCAGTAGCGTTGTCGCGATCAGTATTAAAGACCCAACAACCAAATTACTATAACGGCTCGAGGTGCATACGTAATCGTAACTTGTCGTTTCCACTCGCCGCCGCTGTAACAAAACAAACAAGCTTCAACCCGTCAACATCACGGCGCCATGTGTGTCCGCTGGTGCTGGTACCCTGGAAGTCAGCATCCATACGCCACCCCTGCGCATTCATTTGCTTTTCGAACGAAGACAAAACATTTTCTGCCGGCATATCTGTCTCCAAAAACACTGAAGCATGAGCATCATTGCTACCCCCGCCGCTACCGCTACCCGGAAACTGCGGCGTTGTTATGCTCTCCGGAAGTCTAAGAGCCGGTAGGTACTTCAGAAGACCACTTTGCAGATTAGCTTGGGCACTGAGTGCGGCAATTGTGGCCATACAGTTCCTGGGGCTGGGATTTGTGTAGTGAGAGAGTGTTACAACAGTTCCAATGGAGGTTGATCGAGCCTGCATGGTTAGCTGGCCATCCCGGTCACGACAGAACTGATTGCTGTTGCCGATCATGACCGGTTGATGAGGAATGAAGCCGCGCGCATACATTGCACTTATATGGTTGTTGTGGGGTATCTTTAACCAACGCTCTTTCGTTAGCTCGTCGACAATGAATTGGTGCACCTCCTGATAGCTGAGTTCACTTTTCCAGGCCACTGCAATCTGCTGACCACCAAGGCTGGAACTGCTGCCAATTAATTCCAGATTCGGGCTGTCGAACTTGATCGGAAACCCAGACGGCCACCCTCGACTGTAGGTGGCGTGTTGTAGAAAGGCCACTGCGATATCCTGATCGACACAACATGATTCGTCTACGTTGGAATCATCTGCGGTAGCTGCACCGGCCATTAGACCGAAAAGAAAAACACACAGGAGCCGATTAGGAAAGGCGCGCAACTGAGGCATGCATGGATCTCCGAATAGCCTTCACGAATACACCTAATACCGCACAACCAATTCGTTTACAACATTTTTATTTTGTGGTTTAACCCCATGTTGTCCAACTCAGAGAACAGTGATTAAATCGACGTTGTGGGCTCCTTTTCTAATTACAGCATCAAATCCCAATGCCTGAACCCGTTCTCAAACCCCAAGACATGATCACCCGCGTCGCCAGCGCGTTGGAACGCCACGACCTGGACGAACTGCTCTCATTCTACGAACCGAACGCGGTGCTCATACGCACTGACGGCAGTGAAGCACACGGGATCGACCAGATTCGCACGGAGTACGAAAGTTACATCAACAAAGTTGCGGCAATGACAGGGCG
>JBCCUW010000418.1:0-4224 GCA_039196385.1 Pseudomonadota bacterium | reverse complement strand
TCCGAATGCGGTGATAAACAGCCGGGTATGGTACAACTAGCGCCTGTGTTCGCGCACGTGGCAAAATCAGTCACGGTACGCGAACAGGGTAAACGGCTAATCGGATACTCGGATAAGCAAAAGACACAGGTTGAGGGAAAATGAGCGAAGTTCTGCAACACATAGAGCGCTGTCCAGTGCATGAAATCACACCGATGCATCCGGAGGTGCTCAGCTGTCCGGCGGTGATGAATCGACGTTTGCGCGAAGAGGCCCCGGTTTTTCAAGATCCCCAGTCGGGCATTTTCTTTGTATCGCGTTATGCAGACGTGGTCGCTATGGCGCGGGACACCGAAACGTTTTCCAGTGTTATGCTGGGTACATCCAATCGCGCAGTGAATTCAGAAGACCCGGAAATTGTTGCGATTATGGCGGATGGTTATCCCAACGTGCCGACCATGTTGACTCAGGATCCGCCCCTGCAGCGGCGTTATCGCAAATTTGTCGACGGCGCGTTTTCCCCGGCCAGCCTTAAATCGCTGGAACCGTTTATCGATCAGATCTCCCATGAACTTATCGACAGTTTCATCGATGACGGCCAATGCGAATTCCTCGAAGCTTTCGGCGTGCCACTGCCGCTGACGGTGATTGCGTCGCAGATTGGCGCTCCCATCGACGACCTGCATCTCATGCGCAAATGGACTGAGGCATTTATTGGCAATCTCAGTCAACAGTTGGACAAAGAAGGCATGCTGGCTGCAGCTCGGGACATTCTCGAGTTTCAACATTACATGGTCGAAAAAATGGACGAGCGCCGGGCGGCACCCACCGACGATATTCTGTCCAAGGTAGTGAATGCCAGCCTTGAGGGTGACAAGCCCCTGGACAATGCCGAGTGTCTGTCCATTCTGTCGCAGATACTGGTGGCGGGTAACGAAACCACCGCGGCGTCTTTGACGGAAGGCATTCTGTTGCTCATTCAGAATCCCGAACAGTACGCGTTGATTGAAAACGATCCGTCACCCGAGATGATCAGCCGACTGGTTGAGGAAGTGCTGAGGTACTCCAGTCCGTCTTCGAACATGTTCCGTCGCGCCACCCGGGATGTTGAACTGCATGGGGTGACTATCCCTGAAAATGCCATCTGTTTTGCACGCTTTGCCTCGGCCAATCACGATGATGAGCAGTTTGCTGACGCTTTAAAATTCGACATCATGCGTGACAACCTCAAGGATCATGTGGCTTTTGGCAAAGGTGTGCACCATTGTCTTGGGGCCGCGCTGGCGCGTCGCGAAATGAATGGTGGCTTTAAGGTGATTTTTGAACGCCTGAAGAATTTCCGGCTGGTAGACCCGGACGCAACACCACAGTTTGCCCCTAACGCCTTGTTGCACGGACTGGTCGGTCTGCAGGTAGCTTTCGATCCGCGTTAAGTTAACGCTCGTGGTATTATCGGCCGGATGATCATTCAAGGCACAGTTGCACCGGGCTATGAGTCGGTGAAGGCGCTCTATGAGCACAATATGCACCATCTGGCGGAGCGCAACACGCAGCTCTGTATCTATGTTGGTGACGAATGTGTGGTAGACCTGTGGGGCAGTGCCATCGATGATCCTGGGTTTTCCCCGGATTCACTTGTCAATGTTTTCAGCAGCGGCAAGAGCCTGGAGGCCATTCTGCTGGCGATGCTGGTAGACCGTGGGCTGCTCAGTTATGACGCTCCGCTCACGGAATACTGGCCCGAGTTTGGCGCTAACGGTAAAACAGCGGTAACTGTTGCCGATCTTATGCGCCATGAGGCTGGCCTGGCGGCGTTTGATGTCACCCTTGAACCCCAGAATCTGCATCCGGAACAACTGCGTAACAACAGCGTGGGGGTGGTGATTCAGAACCAGGCGCAGAAATTCCGCGAAGGCGCCAACAATCAGCGCGAGTACCACGCCATCACACGTGGGTGGATTGCCAATGAAGTCTTTCGCCGCGTTGAGCCTGATGGACGCACGATGGGTCAGTTTTTGCGCGATGAAGTGAGTACCCCGTTGCAGGCAGATGTGTACATCAACTTGTTGGAAGATGATCTGCCGCGCATCAACGATGTGCACATGCTGGGTTTTGGCTACCAGTTCTGGCAAGGCCTGGTACCGAAACGATTGGGCCGCAAAATGGAACTGAATCTGGCACAGACCATCGCCAAACTGGCGCGGCTGCGTGCCGGATTTGCCAACCGCACCACGGCCAAAGCACCTGTGCCGATAGCGGGCATGCAGAAAATTGCAGTGGTTAACAGTCCAGCGGTAGCCAAAGGTGAAATCCCCTCAGCCGGATCGAAGTGTTCTGCGCGCGGTTTAGCGAAACTGGCCGCCGTCATGGCCAACGGCGGCCAATTGGGTGAATACCGTATTATGAGCGATAGCGCTTACGCTGCGTTGCATGACGAGCCGGTGGCCCGGGCAATGCTGAGCCTGGAAACGTCTTTTACGCAGGGCGGCGTGGCAGAGTTCCAAAGCACTCAACCGAATGCCGATCCGATTGCGAAGGGGTTGAATAATGGGCGTGAAGGTTTTTTTGGCTGGATGGGTTTAGGGGGCTCCATTTTTCAATGGCACCCGGAGCAGAAGATTGGCTTTGCTTACGTCCCCACGTCGTTGAATGTGCTGGATCTGGTGAACGAGCGCGGTAAAGCGTATCAGGCAGAGGTTAAACGTTGTGTCGAGGCGTTGGCGGGACAGGGCTGACCCGGGCATGTAAAGGCGCTGCCAGATGCGACTCTGCCGGATGCGACTCTTCCCGATGCGACTCTTTCCCGATGCGACTCTTTCCCGATGCGAAGAAAGAATCACTAGTTCGCGGAAGATGCTGACATTTTCAACAGAGTGGTTCGAACCAATTTCGTTAGGCCCTGAAGGTATTGTCTCTGGCAGG
Organism: Pseudomonadota bacterium; assembly: GCA_039196385.1. Classification (GTDB taxonomy): domain Bacteria; phylum Pseudomonadota; class Gammaproteobacteria; order Pseudomonadales; family Azotimanducaceae; genus UBA4421. The sequence continues at coordinate 1,323 of JBCCUW010000418.1, read as the reverse complement.
CAGGGAGCTTTTGGCCTCGGTACGTTGCTTGTGCTGAAGTGCTCTGCGACTCAGCGTGTACTGATGGCGCGCAAATCATTCCGGGAAGGGTTTGAGGGTTCAAACCAATTCACTTTGCCAGGCGGTATGCTGAGATCGGATGGCGCTCTCGAATTTGGTCCACTCGATTTTAATCGCTGCCTGGGGGAAACGCTTGCCAAGCGCGTCCAGGCAGAGACCGGGGTTGCGCTTAAATCCGTTGATGGTCTTGTTTCGCTGGATCAGTGGCCGCCGATCGTAGGACGCTATACGATCAGGGGAGACCAGTTGGTTGCCGCATCCATCCTGCCGTTTTATGGCGAAACTCAACATGAACTCTCGACCTTGACGAACGATCCAACGGTACACTCCGCTGCATGGTATGACCCGGTAGAGGTCATGCATGAGGTCACTCAAACGAATGCGCTCATTCTGGCACAGGTATTCTGGCCAGACTGGTCGGTTGCTGAGCAGGAAAAAATTAAGCCCATCCTGCTGCCTCACTTCGAGGCTGTTCTAGACAATGCGGAATTTGTTGGCGCATGGTCGCCGATATCGCCTTGGAGTGAACGCCAAGCCGGAAACAAATAGTGTCCTACGCTCCCCACTCGGCTATATTGGGCGTCGAATAAGCACAGCGTGGGGACGTTGAGGAGGGCAACAATGGCTTATGTGGAAAACCGTGTGGTGCATGATGCGGACGCCCACGTCATGGAATTCCCGGACAAGATCGGCGAGTTTTTTGCGCGCAAACACCTCGATGAATTCAAACCCTATATGCGCCAGCGGGACGAAGCCTGGATTGCGGAAATGCGCGGTCTGCATGACGATCCGGCTTATCAGGCCGGCGCTGAACAAGAAGTCATGCTGCGCCGCGGCCATCATGCGCTGGGTGCGTTCCGCAAAGAAGATCGACCAAAAACCCTGGATTACCTCGGCTTTGCCAGTCAGCTGGTATTCACGACTGACGCCTTGGACAACTATGGGCTGGAAACCGGTCGTACCAATGCCCTGGCCTGTGAAGCGGCGCGGGCGCACAACCGGATGATGGTGGATTTCTGTGGGGTCGATCGACGCCTGCTGGCCACGGGGTATGTCCCGCTGGTGGACTTTGATGAAGCGCCGCGGATTGCCGAGGAGGCGCTGAACATGGGCTGCAAAGGCCTGATCATCCCGTCCCGCTGCCCGCCGGGACACAGCCCCAGCCATGTTGCCTTCGAACCGCTCTGGGCTCTGGCGGAGGAAGCCCGGGTGCCGATCCTTTTTCACGGGGGGGGTGAACACAAGATGCATGCCGACTACCAC